>DATLVQ010000912.1:0-11570 GCA_035577325.1 Bryobacteraceae bacterium
TTGGCGTCATTAGGCAGCGCAAGCTCCGAATATTCCGACTGCGACTCGCGAACGGGTTTACCTGGCATCTGGAATGGTTGCGGATTCCGGCCTGACGCGCAGATAGCCCGCCAGATAGGCGCGCGCCTGCTGCTCGATGAGAAGATTAGGATGACTGACGACGAACGACTGTTCAGCGCGCGAATATTCCAGTAATCCCTGCGCGAATGGCAGATGATTTTTCTCGACCGCAAAGCTCACTACGACCATTCGCCCGGCATCGCGCACCACGGTGAAACGCACCGCGTCGGGACCGGACACTTTGGGAAACCGGGTGCACTTGTTGCGTGCGTAACCCATATTGCAGCATTCGTTCAAAAGCTCTTGATCGGATTGCTCGAAGGGCTGCACCGGTTCGGCATGGCACACGCCCGACCAGAAATTGCGCAACGGCCTCAGCGTCTTCGCGTCGACCGATAATTTCGTCGGCTCGAAATACGGGCACGCCACCGAGGTATAGTAGCACAGGGATGGCAGAGAATCGGCTGGAGATGCTCAAGAACCTGGTCGCGCAGAATCCGGGCGACAGCTTTTCACGTTACGGGCTGGCCATGGCTTACGCTGCTGCCGGAGATCACGCGCAGGCCGTGGAGGAGTACCGCAAGCTGCTGGAGATCAACCCGAAGTACGTGGCCGCTTACTACCACAGCGGTCAGGCGCTCGAGAAGCTCGGCAAGCGCGAAGAAGCCCGCGAAATCTACCGCCGCGGCATTGACGTCAGCACGCAGACCGGCGATATGCACACGCGCAGCGAGCTGGAGGCAGTGCTGGACCTGCTAGGGTAAGACGGACGCGGCCCAGGCCATGCACTCGGACGTGGAATTGAAGGCGCCACAAACCAGCGATCCCAGGCGGAATGTTCTTTCGAGGATGCCGCTCAGATGACGCGCTGGTCCGTGGCGCTTCTAGTGGTGTTCGGCGCGCTGATCGCGTCTGCATACTGGCACGCCTCGGCCGGCGTGGACATCTTCACGGACGTCACCGTTCCAGCCGGTATTACGTGGCGGCACGTGAATGGCGAGTCGAGCGAGAAATTCCTGATCGAAGCCATGGGGGGCGGTGTGGCCTTTCTGGATTTCGACGGCGATGGCATGCTCGACCTGTTCTTCGTCACGGGCGGCGATACTCCCAAAAGTCAGCGAAGCTCGCCCCCGCGCAACGCGCTCTACCGCAATCTGGGTAACGGAACGTTCAAGGATGTGACCGGGCGGGCCGGCTTGGCGGGCGTTCCTTTCTACGGCATGGGTGTGGCCGTTGCCGATTTCGATAACGACGGATATCCGGATCTGTTCATCACGGGCTATCCGTCCTGCGCTCTGTTTCACAACAACCGCGACGGCACGTTCACGGACATTACCGAGAAGGCCGGAGTGAAGAATGCGGGCAGATGGGCGGCCAGCGCGGCCTGGATTGATTACGATCGCGACGGGCGCCTTGACCTGTTCGTCTCCAATTACGTGAAATTTTCCTACAATGAGTCGCACCGTTGCGAATTCAAGGGAGAGCGCACGTACTGCGCCCAGACGGCCTACGAGGGCGACCGTCCCACGCTTTATCACAATAATGGCGACGGCACGTTTACCGACGTCACCGAAAAAGCGGGTCTGGCGAAGCTGGTGGGACGCGCCCTGGGCGTGGTGAGCGTCGATGTCAATGACGACGGCTGGCCCGATCTGTTCGTGGCGCGCGATGCATCGCCGAATCTTTTACTCATCAACAAGCACAACGGTACATTCGACGATGCCGCCCTTGATGCCGAAGTGGCGTTAAGCGCCGAGGGTGAGGCGCGCGCAGGCATGGGCGTGGACGCAGGCGATATCAACGGTGACGGCCGTCCGGATTTCATCGTCACCAACTTCAACGATGAGCAACACACCCTGTTTCTGAACCCCGGCAAATTTCCGTTCCACGAGACAACGCGCGAATCCGGCCTGGCAGCGCTCACTCGCTTCTACGTAGGCTGGGGCGTGCACTTCATCGATTACGATAACGATGGCAATCTGGACCTTGTACTCGCCAATGGCCATATCAATCCGGTGATCGAGAAGACGCGGATGGATGTTTTGTATCGGGAGCCGCCGCTGCTTTTGGCAAACGGCGGCCATGGCGTCCTTCGCAACGTGAAAGAGCTGGCCGGCCCGGTTTTCCGCGGGCGCTTTCTGGGTCGCGGGCTGGCCATCGGGGACTACGATAACGACGGCGGCGTCGACATCGCGCTCACGCTCTTGAACGACACGCCGGTGCTTCTGCACAATAACGTCGGCCACGGAAAGAACTGGATCGGCATCGAACTCCAGGGCACGAAAAGCAATCGCGATGCCATTGGCGCGAAGTTAACGCTCACGGCGGGCGGGCGCAAGCTCGTACGCTGGATCACCGGCGGCGGCAGCTATCTGTCGTCGCACGACCGGCGCGTGGTATTCGGGTTGGGAGACGCGCTGCCAGGTGCGGTGCGGCTCGATATTCGCTGGCCGAACGGGAATGAACAAACCGTCGCGGAGCTGAAGCTGAATCAATACCAGAAAATCCTGGAATAAACCGCGCAGGCTCAGCGCAGCGTCGCTATCGCGCGCGAAATTTTTCCAGTGCGTCAAAGTTCAGCTCGATGCCCAAACCAGGCTTTTGTGGCACGGGAATCATGCCGTCGGTCATCTGCAACTCATCGCGCACCAACTCGCGTCGCAGTGCGGATTCCGAGAGCTGAGCCGGCAGAAACTCGATGTAAGGGCAGTGTGCGGTAGCCGCGCTCAAGTGGGCCGAAGCGGCAATCCCGATCCCCGTTTTCCAGCAATGCGGCACGATCAGGCGCCCGCGCTCCGCGGCCAGGTCGCAGACGCGCCGCGCTTCGGTGAAACCGCCTACACGGCCTACATCCGGCTGCGCCACGTCCACCTTGCCGCGGTCCATCAGGTCCAGGAATTCGAAGCGCGTATTTTGCAATTCACCCGCGGCGATTGGGATGCCGGAATGATCGTGCAGGAAGGCGTATCCATCGAGGTCGTCCAGTTGGAGCGGCGTTTCCAGAAAGAAAAGGTCGTATGGCTCTAGCTGCCTGATCACGCGCAATGCCTCTTTGGCGTTCGACCAGCAGTAGCATACATCGGCCATCATCACAAAATCCGGACCGACGGCTTCCCGGCATGCGGCCACGATCTCGACGATGGCGTCATCGCCTTCACTCAGTTTGTTATGCGCGTACGGGCCGTTAACGCACACCTCCATCTTGGCGGCGCGGAACCCGATGCGTCCGGCCTCGCGCGCTTTGGCCACCAGCGATTCACGATATTCCTTCGCTGTATGCCCCGCCGGCAGCAGAGAGGCATAGGGTTGAATGTGGGTCTTGCGAGCGCCGCCTAAAAACTGCCAGCACGGCAGCCCGAGCGCTTTGCCGCGGATGTCCCAAAGCGCCATATCGAGCGCGCCCATGGCACAGATGCCCAGCCCGCGGCGGCCGGTCATGAAACTCCCGGTGTACATTTTTTCCCAAAGCGCTTCTGGCCGGAGTGGGTCCTCACCCAGCAGCATCTCCTCGAGCCCCAGCCCCAGCACGTGCGTGCCGCGCGCGTGAATCATCGCCTCCGCCACCCACGGATTTGTATCCACTTCGCCGATGCCGGTGATGCCCTCGTCCGTGTGGACCAGAACTACGACGTCATCCTGGGCCGACGAGCAGGCGTCCCGGTCGTAGTCCGGCACGAGTAGTACATGCGTCACGATCTTCGTGATTTTCATCTACCGGGGGCCGTTCGCGAAAGGCGCAAGGGAAACAGCTGCGGCGGGTGGCTCAACCGGGGACGTTTTCCCTTGCCCGTCGTTTTGCCTGAATACGTATTCGCGCGTGTGAGCATCCCATTCCCTCAGCCCGGTGAGCAGCGCGTGGCGTGCGGCCTCCGGGTTGCGCGCCTTGAGAGCCTCTAAAATGGGCCGGTGAGTCTGCGCGTCGCGCAGCAGGTCGAACGCAGGACGCGTAACGATGCGAATGGCTGTAAACGCGAACAGCGGTACCAGCAGGCGGCGCAGCGCGGTCTGCAAATATTCATTGCCCGTAATCTGCCAGATCGCCTCGTGCCAGGAGTAGTCCTTCTGCAGAAACAACTTCCGATCATTGGCGGTAGCCGCGTCCTGCATCTCGACATATCGCGCTTCAAGGCGCTCCACATGTTCTGGGCCGGCCAAAAGCGCGGCCTGATCCACGGCATAGGCTTCCAACACGCTGCGAACGGCAAAGATTTTCTCGGTATCTTCCAGCGTCAACCTTGTGACATAGGTGGCCGCATTGCGACGCTTCTGGATGAAGCCTTCCATTTCCAGCTCAATGAGCGCTTCCCGAACGGCGGTGAGGCTGGCGCCCAACTGGGCCGCCAGGTTCCGCTCCACTAGCCTCTGTCCCTCCTCAAGCGTTCCATTAAGGATTGCTTCTCGAAGTGTTTCGGCAATGCGGCCCCGCAAGCTATAGCTGGGCAGCCGCTCGAAGGCTGGGCTGGTCATCCCGGTGATTATATGATCGAGCAACCATCTGCCACAAGCACAGACCCTTGTTGCGGTTGCTTGAGAGATGTCAACGCGTCAACGCAAATGATTCGATCTATCAAATTGATCGATCATCGCATAGTCTTCATTCTGATTCGCCGCTGCAAATTAGCCGGTCGCGGCCGCCTACCATAACTCCAGTACCGGCTTGCCCTTTACCAGTTCGCGCGGTTGGTTCAGGTGGTTCAGCACCGTCATGTCGGGATCGATACCCAATGAGTAGTAGACCGACGCCAGCAGATCGTTCGGATGCACTGGCTTTTCTTTCGGCGACGAAGCCGTCTGGTCCGATGCGCCATAAACGCGGCCGACCGACATCCCGGCGCCGGCCACGAGTCCGGTATAGCAATACGGCCAGTGATCGCGGCCATCCGGAGAGTTCGTGTTGCCCGAGGTGCTCACGCCCAATCTTGGCGAGCGGCCGAATTCGCCGATGGTCACCAGCAGCGTGTCCTTGAACAGGCCGCGCTGCGACATGTCTTCGAGCAGTGCCGATAGCCCGCGATCGAGTACCGGGCAATGCAGATTCTTCAGCGGTCCGAAATTGGCGGCGTGCGTGTCCCAGGCGTCGACTTCCGGATTGCCGTTCGCCACCGCCGGCCAGTTCATCTGCACAAAGCGCGTGCCGGCCTCGATCAGCCGGCGCGAAAGCAGCAGCCCTTGGCCGAAGGTCGTCCGGCCGTAGCGATCGCGCACTTTGTCCGGCTCTTTGCTCAGATCGAACGCCTCGCGCGCTTTGCCTGAGAGCACCAGGTCGAACGCCTTCTCGTAATACTCGTCAATGGCGTAATCTTTGAGCGCTTTTTCAAGGTCGGGCATCGAGCCGTTAATGCCCTTGAGCATGGCAAAGCGGTCCTTCAGCCGGTCCGGCGGCACTTCTTTGCGCAGCGTGAGGTCATCTAGCTTGATCGGCTTATTCGGATCCTGATAAAGCCGGTAGGGGTCATACGCTTTGCCGAGGAATCCTGCTGCCCCGCCCTTGCCGATCACGTTCGATTCCTGCAGCGGCCGCGGCATCTCGACGAATGGCAGCACGGGTTCGGTGGGTGGCTTCAGCTTCGAGATGTGCGAGCCTGCAGTTGGGAAGTCCGCGGGCGATGGCGGCTCAAGCTGGCCCGACGGCGACACTTTGTCCGGCGGATAACCGGTCAGCATCTGATAGATCGCCGCCGTGTGATTGAACAGGCCGTTCGGCGTATAGCTCATAGACCGGATGAGCGTGGCCTTATCCATCTGTTGCGCAAGCATCGGCATGGTCTCGCTCAACTGGATGCCGGGGACGTTCGTGTTGATGGCCTTGAACTCCCCGCGCACATTCGACGGCGCTTCGGGCTTCGGATCCCAGATATCGATATGGCTCGGCCCGCCTTGCAGAAAGACCATGATCACCGACTTTGCCGAGTTGAAGCCCCGGGCGCCATCCAGCCGCGAAGCCGCCTGCAATTTCTGCCACTGGAAAAAATTCGCCAGGTTCAATCCGAGTACCCCGACTGAACCCACACGGAGCAGTTCGCGCCGGGTTGGTCCGTCGCACAAATGGCCTGGGCGGCCTGGAATCGTCAGCATAGTATCTCCTCAAAGTGTCAGGCGACGGTGCCGGGTGTAAACGAAAATCGCAATCCTGCAGACGGCAATTTTGCTAACACCTGAAACCTGGCACCTGAAACCTGCCTTTTCTCACCTGTTGTACAAAAACGCCTTACTATTCACGAGCGACCACAACAAATCCTGCGCCCACGCCGCGCGGCTTTCGCCCGGCTTCAAATAACTCACGGCTGTATCGTATTCCTTGGCCGTGGGAGTGCGGCCTAGCGACGCAAGATACAAATCTTCGACAATCCTGCGATCGGATGCGCCCGCCAGAATCAGCTTGGCGACACGGCCTTTGGGATCGGCAATGGCGTCCCCGATGGTGCGGCCGTTCACCAGATTGAGTGCTTGCGGCAGGCTGATATCGCTCCGCCGCTCGCATTCGCAGGACGATTCACGCGCCGGCCGCCCGAAAACATCCAGGAATCCATCCTTGCCGACATGCGGGTCGGGGAACTCTTCGGCCTTGGTATCGGGCGGAACTTCGGCGAACTTCGGCCTTGACCCCGCCGCCATCGCGATGCCATCCATCAGTTCCTCGGCGCTCAGCCGGCGCGGCATGGCGTGCGAAAAATTCACTTTATCGTCAGCGTTCCAGACATTAGTCTCGATGCCTGCCTGGTAGGTGCGCGAATTGACAATGGTCCGCATCAGATGCTTGAGATCGAAATCGTGATCCGTCAAGTCTTTCGTCAGCGCTTCCAGCAGCGCCTCATTCACCGGCGGATTCGACGCGCGAATATCATCCACCGGCTCGATGATGCCGCGGCCCAGAAAATAGCTCCACAGGCGGTTGGCGATGGCCCGCGCGAAAAATGGATTTTCCTTGGACGTGAGCCACTCGACCAGAGCTTCGCGGCGGTCCGGAATGCTCGCAATCGGCGGAGCGCCTATGCTCGCCACCAGATATTTGGGCGGCACGACTCGGCCGGTCTTCGGGTGTTTGACCTCGTTGTCTTCACGCTTGTCGTAAATAATCTCGTCGCCGCTCTGGAAACCGGGCTTCAAACCGACGGATGCAAAGAACGCCGCCATCTCGTAGTACTGGTTCTGCGTCCACTTTTCGAACGGATGATCGTGGCATTGGGTGCATACCAGACGCACGCCCATGAATAACTGCGTGGTCTTCTCCATCGAGACCTTGGCGCTCCGCGTCACGCGGAAGAAATTGGCGGGCGGATTCTCGTAAGAGCTTCCGCGCGCGGTAAGTAGCTGGTAAACGAACTTGTCGTAGGGCTTGTTCTGCGCGATCGAATCGCGAATCCACTCGCGGAACGCCCACATGCCTTTGTCGCCCAGATAACGCCGGCTTACTTGCAGGAGATCGCCCCATTTGAGCGTCCAGGTATCGATGTACTCCGGGCTCGCCAGCAGCTGATCGATCACGCGAGTGCGCTTCGCGCGCGAGTCGGTCTTGTCTGCGAGAAAGGCGCCAATCTGTTCGGGCTTGGGCGCGAGCCCCGTCAAATCGAGCGAGACGCGCCTCAGAAACTCGGCGTCACCCACAACCGGCGACGGCTGAATCTTCAGCCGCTTCAACTTCGCGTCGTTGAGACTATCGATGTAGTTATATTGCGGAAGAGCGCTCCAGACAAAACCCGGATTGGAATTCAGCACCGTCACCGGCACCGCCACAAACTTGCCTTCGTAACGCACCAGCAGCGCGGCTTCACCTTTGCGCTCGCTCTTCACCCGGGCTCTGGCGTCGACGTCCGCGATCTCAGGCGTGTTGCTCGAGATGTTGGCTTCGCGCGTCACATCGCGCACGGTGCCGTCGGGATAGTGCGCCAGCGCGATCACCTGCTGCGTTTGATCAGGCCCGTGCAAGAAGACTTCGTTGGGCAGCACTTCGAGCTTCTCCACGTGATCGGCCGCCGCGTTTCCGAACGGAACACCGGACGAAATCCAATGCAGGATGGTGTTGTAGTAGCGAGATCCCAGCTCGATGCGCATCCCGCCGCCGTGCGCCACCTGCTGGGTCGGCTTAGCGAGCATCAGGCTGCGCGCCGCATCCGCGCGGTTGAACCGGCGGCCGGACATATCGTAGAGCAGCGCTTCGTAATCGAAATCGGGATCGTATCCGCGCAGGGAAAGCTTGAACCCGTTTTTGCCTTTGGCCGAACCGTGACAAGTGCCGGACGTGCAGCCGACTTTGTTCAGTACCGGCTCCACGTCGCGGATAAAGCTGATCTGCGCCGGTTTCGACAAATCGCCCACGTGCGCCACCAGCTGTGCTTGCTTACCTCCCGCGGTCACTGTCACTTTGGTATCGCCCTGACGCACGGGATGCAGCAGGCCATCGTCGCCGAGCTTGACCACGGGCTCCGCGGGCGCGAATTGAGCGGATGCGCTCATGTCTATTTTCTCGCCCTCGGCAGTCGTGCCCGTCACGAGCACGTGCATGCCGTCATCCGCCGATCGGAACGTGATTTCGGCCGGCGCGACCGATAACCCGGTGATATCCTTGGGCGCAGCCTGTGCCTGCGCGACAAGCATTGCAGTCGCGCCGGCTATCCAAACCCAACAGTGATTCCGCATTTCGTTCTACCTCGCTGCCTGCGTAGTCTTCGATTCCGAGATGATCAGTTTCGCCGTTACCGGCGCAATCTTGTACGGCACTTCGCGGTTATCCAGGCTCATCACGACCGATGCCGGCGTCAATTGAAATTCATATTCGCCCGGCTTCGCGGAAGCTTCCGCTTCGCAGGACAGCCGGTATTCCGTCTCTGCTGCGCGCAGGTCTGCCTGCCGGCAGCTCACATGCGGCGGCAGGAAGTCGGCCGTAATGCTGACCGGCTGGGTGAACTCGGGTTGCCGGTGAAACACGCCCGCCAGCTCAGCCTTCCCGCCGGGCTGCAATGCAACCGGCTCGCGCGGCGCTGTCACGCTATATCCCTGTACGATCTCGAGCGTGATCACCGGCGTTAACAGGCCGGCATCCTCGCCATCCTCCCCCTCAGATTGCCCGAACAGCACAAGGTCGAATTTTTCCGGCGGAGTTCGCGTTGTGGTGAGCACGTTGAACTCGCCTTTTTCGGCGTATTTCTCTTCCTTTTTGTCCGTCCTGGCGCGGCGCACCTGAATTTCCGCCGCCGGCGGCGCCGAGATGTCCGCTCCCACCGTCTCCGGAGCTTTCGCGTCGGGAGTGCGCTTCGCGAAATTCCACGCCAGCTCGTAACCGGTTCCCTGCACCAGCCGGAGAACGCGCGGCGCAGTTGCCTTGACTTCCCCTGTTTGCTCTGCCGTCACTACTACCGGCAAATCGAAACCCAGCCACGGCGCGACAAAAGGACTCTGATTCTCGCGGCCCTCGCCATCGGAAATGCCGGTGCCCCCGGCAACGTCGGTGATCATCCCCAAGCACTGCGCACGCCGCCGCACCACTGTGCCGTCAGTAGTCTTGCCTTCCCCCCAGATCGCTAACTCCGTCAGCTTTCTCGGCTTGGCTTCTGGTTTGGCGGTGATCGTCAGCATGCCGTTGCGCGAAATCGAGTAGGCATCGTCTTTCCATTCGCCCGGAATATGTCCACCCTCGACCACGAATTCGTTGCTGATATCGGGGATGCTCAACTCAACCGGTCCGATAAAGCCATGGCGATTCACTGAAACATTTATCGCGGCGGTACCCTTCGCCGGAATGTTCAGATAAGGATTGGCAACGGTGAGCGTGAAATCCGCGGGCGCTTTGCGCGCCGTCAGACGATATCCGTAGCCAGGCCCTCCGCGCTGCAGCAAATCTTCTACCGTAACCGTCACTTCGCGCGTGTCTTTCGGCACGGTGAAGTCGAGCCAGGGATCGGAACTCGTGCGGCCCGCCGAAAGCAGCGAGAAAACATCCTCCTTGGGCGGCTTATCCCCGGCGGACGCCAGCTTCTTGCCCTTTTCGTCGTAGATGCTCAACACGCCATCCAGAAGCGAAGTCCCCAGTCCGCGGGCGCGCAGCTCCAGATTCCAGTGGTCGCCGGGTGAAACCGCAAGCTTGTACCGGTCCACTTCGCCGGTTTTGGAAATGCGTCCGTTCATGACAGTGGAGGATTCCAGCGCAACCGACTCATTCGCCGCATGCGCGGGTTCCAGCTTCTCAGGCAGATCGCCAACTACAAAGAGAAACGGCAAACTACCCAACGCGCCGGGAACGCTGACGCGCGTGAACTCCAGCTTGGGATTGATTCCCGAAAGATCGGCAACCGTTTTTCCTGAGTGCGAAAAGCTACCGCCGGACAACTCCACATCGACCTTTTCGCCGCGTTTCGAGCCCAGCGGGAAAATTCCATCGGCGTAGGCGAAATTGCCCACCTTGAGCCGGTAGAAATTCTGCGACTGGCGGCTGAGCCGCGCGTCGTGCACCAGCGCGTAGTAGTCTCCGTCACGCGGAAATGTCACCTCCACCCGGGAATCCACGCCCAGGCCCGGTGCATCATCGCTGCGTGCCATCTGCTTGCCGTCCCCGTCAACGACGTCCAGCACCGGATCGATCGCCGAACCCAAACGCCGTGCTTCTACCTCGAAAACCAGGCGCTCCCCTTGTTTGGCATGAATGCGGTAGTAGTCGCGGTCGGGTCCGCGCAGCGTGCCATTTACGATGACCGGCGCTTCGATACGCTCGGCCGTCTCGATCGAATCGTTCGTATGCTCGAGCGATTCCGGCTTCGACTCTCCTTCCGTCACTTCCGGAAACGCGCCCACGGTGAACAGCAATACGTTCGAAATGCCGTCCGGCGTCTGCACGCGAATGGGATACGTGCCGATGGCGGCGTCGGCTTTCAGCTCGACAAGAAAGGGCAGCTTGCGTCCGGCCGCCATGTTTTCCTGCGGCGGAGTCAGCGGCGTGAATGCCGCGGGCAAAGTCGAAAGCACTTGCCCGCCTTCCGCCAGATTCTTGCCTTCGATGGTCAGCGTGAATGATTTTCCGCGCTGTGCGCCGCGCGGTTCCAGGCCGGTTACCATAGGAGGCGCAGCCGCCAAAGCCGCGAACGAGACCGAAACCAACAGGGCAGCGACTCTCCACATATCTCTCACCTCGCCGACGCCATTTGCGTCTCCACCGGTACGGGCACGAAATCGCGCACCAGCTTGCCGGATTTCACTTCGCAGATCCGTACCTTGCCGTCGAACCCTCCGGTGGCTAACTGCTCGCCGTCCGGGCTGAACGCCACCGCGTAAGTTCCTTTGCGCCCTTTGCAGGTCGCGGTGCGCTCGCCCGTCTCAGTTTGATAGATGGGCACGTCGTCAGCGGCGCCCGCCACCGCGATGCGGCTGCCATCGGGCGAAAACGCCACCGCAAAAATGGCGCCGTCCTGCATCTCGAATTTGCGTATCACCGTGGAATCATCGGCGATTTTCATCGACGCGGCACGATCCATGGTGTACAGATACGGAACTCGTTCGGCGCCGCCGATCAGGATGATGTC
>DATLVQ010000913.1:0-5874 GCA_035577325.1 Bryobacteraceae bacterium
ATCTCGGTGTCAGCGGCGACGAGAATCCTTGGGGCGCTCCACGCCGCAAGCCCCTCCCCTTGCCGCCACTTCCCGATAACCGCGAGGCAGCGGTGCTCCATCCTGCCGCCAGGCGTCTTGGATGGAAGCCATTCCACACTCCCCTCGCGATTCTTTCGCAACCCTATCGTGGACGGTCCGCCTGCGTGCGTTGCGCCTTCTGCAATGGATTTGGATGTGAAGTCGGAGCGAAATCCTCCACGCTGGTCACCGTCATTCCCGAAGCCATCAAGACGGGTCGTTGCCGCGTGATTCCGCGAGCCTTCGTCCGGGAGATTACCGTCGACGGTCACGGCACGCCCGATGGCGTATTGTTCCAGCGCGCAGGCTCTCAATCGCACGAGAAAATTTCAGCCCGTGTGATTATCATTTGCGCGTCGGCGACAGAGACGCCGCGGTTGTTGCTCAATTCGAAATCGAAATTCTTTCCGTCCGGCATAGGCAACGAGCACGATCAAGTGGGCCGCAACATCGAAAACGACGGCTCATTTTCGGCCCATGGCCTGTTCGACCACCCAGTGACCGACCAAGTAGGCCCCGGCGTCTGCTTCGCCGTGGACGAATATCAATTCCGCCACGCAGGCGCGGGCCGCCTCGGCGGCATGATCAGCAACCTGCACACGCGGCCGCCGCTGGGATTTGTAGCCCGCGTGCAAATTCCCGATCATGTTAGACCTTATGGCCGCGAGCTGAAGGAATTTTACCGTACCTATTTCTTGCAATCGATCTTCCTATACGCCACGTGCCACACCTTTCCCCGTGCCGAGAACCGCGTGGATACGGACCCCGCGGTGCGCGATGCGCGCGGCGTGCCCGTCAGCCGCATCACGTATCACCAGCACCCACGCAATGCCGAGATCGAGCAGTTTATGGCCGACCGCTGCGCCGATTTGTTACGGGAAGCAGGGGCGAAATCGGTCGTGACGCCACAGATTGTGCGCGAATCGGTAGCTGGTCCTTCGACGCATCAGTTGGGCAGCTGCCGCATGGGCAAGGATCCGGTTTCCTCGGTCGCCGACCGCACCGGCCGCGTGCACAGCGTGCCAAATGTGTACATCGCCGACGGAAGCCTCCTGGTTAACCCCGGCGGCTACAACCCGTCGCTCACTATTCAAGCGCTGGCGTACTGGGTGTCGGCGGCCATTGTGCGCTCGAACTGGAGATAAACATGGGGCGCACGGATTTCGCAAAAAACGTCCTCTCGGTGGACTCGAACCGGCGGCCCTCGGCTTAGACGTTGCCCAAGCCCCACGCCCTCCAAGGGCTAACCCGGTGCCCCGACTCTCCGGGCGGAACATTCCGAATGCGGCACTCGCAGGCAACTAAAGTTCGTACCATACTCCTCGTTACTGTTCCTGTCGTATTCTTCGTTAACTGTTTGCCTCGGACCTACACCCGATTTATGACGAAATTCAGTATTGGAATCCACGGCATCGAAAGATACCCTGGCAGAGTGTGGTATCTATCAACGACCCAAGGGAGTGAACCAACCATGAAAACGATGCTGTATAACTTTGTTAAGGACGAACAGGGCCAGGATCTGATCGAGTACACGCTGCTTCTGGCTTTCGTGTGTCTGGCCTCCGCCGCGTTGTTCATCAGCGCTGGCGGAAGTGTAGGCGGTATTTGGAACCAGGCAAATAGCAGATTGACGGCAGCCAACACCGCCGCTGCCAGCTAGGACCAGCGCGGGAGGGCGTGCGCCACACGCCCTCTGCTCGAACCGCGCGGATTAACGGTATTCAGCCGGTATCTCACAACCGCGAACATCACAGCCCAGAGGAGAACCTGAAAACCTGAAATAAGGAAGGATAAAAACCATGCTGAAACATTTCCTAGCGGATGAGCACGCTCAGGATCTGATCGAGTACACGCTGTTGCTGGCGTTTGTGTGCCTGGCGACGGCCGCGTTGTTTATCAGTTCGGGGGGCAGCCTGTCAGGGATCTGGAACCAGGCAAACAGCCGGCTGACGACCGCCAACTCCGCCGCTGCCAGCTAGAGACGCCCAGGCAGGGGGCGTGAACCATAGACCTTCGCTCGAACTCTAAGATTAGCCTACACATCAGACCTCAATTGGCTCCTTTTCTGAGGAGCTTTTTGCGGGTTTAACCTTCAGATTGAAAACTCTGGCGGGCGGGGCCGGATGTCGAACCAGGGTTCCTCGGCTTAGAAGTTGACCAAACGCCCTGCGACAATGAAAGATCATTCTGGCTCGACTATGATGTAAACCTCATTAGGCAAATAGTTTCCGTCGAGAAGCGCAGACTTGGCCCTTAGAAACGCTCCCTAATATGGGCGGCCTCTTCTTCCGTAAGCACATGCCCCAACCGCGCTTCCTCGTCGAGCACCGCTGCGCGTACCGGGCACTCGCCGAGGTGGTTCAGCAAGGCGGAACTTGGCATTGCTTCCTGGCAGTATAGACAGCGGGATGGTGAAGACAAGTCGGGATTCCAGAGATGAATGAGACGCGGGAGGGGCAGAGGAAAAACCCGCTTGTACATTATATTACTTAAATTTTGGCCGGCAACGTCCTTGGCCGAAAAATTCATCAGATCACCACTCAGGTAGGACTTCAATGCTGCGAGTTCGGCCTCTGTGGGGAATTCCGCAGCGCGCATTTCGCTATTTTATTCCAAATCGATCAGTCTCAAATCCCGCCACAAGTGGCATACTCTGAGTAGCGCCAATGCGAGACTGCCGGTGTTATTTTTCAACCTCAGAGTGGACCCGTATGTCCTGGTAGGCGTCTTCCTCCTACTCATTGCCGCTGGACTGTTGATGCGAAGGCGGCGTTAGCAGCAGGGCGTTGAACTCGATTTGAAGGCGAATTCACCGTTTCGATCAGACAGTGGTTCGCGGGAGCATCACAAACGATCTGTGTCGAACAAGACGAAATCGGTTGGCTTAAACTTGGTCCAGTCTGGCCTCCGCACTCAGTGGTGGTGCGCTACGAGTTTTTGATCTATGATCGTGCGCTAAACCGCCTCTGACTGCGTCTAGCAGTCCTGGAATTGTAAAGGGCTTTTCTAACACAACAAATCTTTTCACCTGATGTGGCGGCAGAGTATCGGCGCCATAACCACTCATAAATATCACTTTCATCGCTGGCCGCATCTCCAGAATTCTGTCGATCATTTCCGGCCCGGAGAGTTCGGGCATGATGATATCGGAGAGGACCAGCTCAATTTCTGGATGTTCCACAACGCATTTCAACCCCTGCTCCCCAGACGGGGCGTCCAACACGTTATATCCGAACTTTTGAAGTACGATGGTAGCGATTTTACGTACCATTGGATCGTCATCTACGATTAGGATGCGACCTGTGCCGGGAACCTGCACGGCAAGTGATCGGACTCCTCACTACAATCTTGCACCGAACCTGCAACCCAACACTGTATGAGCTAGAACGAAGGGTATAGGTCACGGTATCAACGGTTACAGTTCGTGAGCTTGATACGGCAGTTTTCGCAATGTTCAGTACGCTGCGGGGTTGGGCGTATATGCCATCAGAACAGCATTCTTATTTTCCGAAGACGGCCATTGTGCGGCAGCGAGATCAGAGACCAGGAACTCACAGACGGATCGAGCCGCCGTTGTCCGGCAGTCGCTAGAAACTATCCGAACAGACAATTTGGGACTGAACAGACAGGGTCCGCCTACCGCCAAAAAGGACGACCTGTAGAATTCAGACCAGTTTTGTCATGCCTTTTTGCCGCCGGGAGCAAGCTGATAAAGTCTCTGGGAACAGACGAATTCCCC
Organism: Bryobacteraceae bacterium; assembly: GCA_035577325.1. Lineage (GTDB taxonomy): Bacteria > Acidobacteriota > Terriglobia > Bryobacterales > Bryobacteraceae > QHXW01. The sequence goes on from DATLVQ010000913.1 coordinate 3,800, forward strand.
ATGAAGAAATGGCTGATCAGTTACCTCTTGCAGGCTCCCGGCCTGGAGCACGTGGACTTCTTTGATGCGCTCAAGAACGCAGGCGCGACTAGGATCATGCCCTCGCATTGGGTGTTAGAGAGCGACAGGACCGCCATTGAATTGCGTGATCATCTCGTGGCGCTCTTAGCCCCTAATGACCAGCTACTCGTTGCCGAACTTGGTCAGGAGGTTGTCTGGGCGACCAAAGATTAGCCGGACGCAAGCGAGGCAGTATGGCGAGGATCGCTCAAAAAAACTCGGGTAAGAATTTCGCAAAGAGTTCGGAAGGCGACAACGCAGAATGCCCCCAGGTAGTAGAATCAAACCACGAATTGAAAAGTCGTAATCCCCCTCAGAGGTCGGATAGCCCGACAATCCCGCCGACTGACCTCTTCTGAGAGTCGAGACTATAACTTTAGTTGCGGGGAGACTCTCCTCGAAATGGCGGATTAGCTTAAATGGCTCCTCCTGGGTGTAGTGATTGCCGTTACTGAACTAGCGCACCGCGGGCCGCCGAATTATTGCATCATCTAACCATGCGTGGAGCGCCACGAACGTGTGAGGAGAAACGCCGATTGCGAAAAGCTTACACAGAAGCGTTAGAGGTGCTCAGGCAGGCAACATTGATGTTGCAGTGGGCGCAATATGGGCCGGAATTCCTGGATGCGCTCGAAAAAAATCAGCAAGCCCGGACCAAATATGACAATGCCCGGCGCGCCTTTGAAGATCACCGCGAGGCACACGGCTGCTAGCCGACTCGCGTCACGTTGTGACGGGAATTTCGGAAATCAAAAAGCTGGTACTTGGAAATCCGCAGCGTCTCTTTACGAGGCAGCCGTCGCTACCTTAGGTGCCGCCGGCTTCACCATCGGCTTAGCCGTCTGCGCAGCCGCTTTGCGCATAGCCGGCCACCGTTTGCGGGTAGCATCTCCCATGCCCTTGCGTGCGGCGGCACTCAGCTTGCGTCTCGGCTTTGCCGGTTGAGCCGCCTTCCGCACCGCCGCCCATCTCTTGCGTTGTGCAGCGGCAATCCGTTTGCGTGCGGCTATGCTTAGGGTGCGTTTGGCTGGTGCCGCGCCACCCGTTTCGACTCTTGGCCGCCCCGGTCCCCGGTGCCCTAGCTGGTCCTGAATGTCCCTGATGGCGGCGTCGATCTTGGCGCGCTGAGCCTCGTACCCTACTAGCGCCATCGCCAGCAAATCTTGATCCGTACCTGCCTGTTTCGCCATGTTTACGATCTCCCGGTTTGAAAATTTGAACAGAAGCGCTGGGGATTGTACCAAACCTGAATTACATCGGGAGGCAGGGGTTGGTTAGAAGTCTGGTCACGGACACGGCTGCGTCGGTGGCCTACTTTGAAAATTCTGGGTTCCAAAACGTCACAATCAAACCACCCGCGATTATGAGCGTCCCTCCGATCACAATAGGCAGATTCGGGAATGTTCGGAAGGCGATCAGGTTAATTACCTGCCAGACGATGAAAAGGGTGGCAATGTAGAGACCGACGACCTGCCCGAACTCCAGCGGCGCAAGATTGACGGCAAATCCGTACCCTAGCAGAAGGACAGCGCAAGCGACCACGAGCGCTATCCGCACCAGCCCGACATGCTTGTAAATTGCCATTCGCACGAGGGCATCGCCGCTGACCTCAAGTGTCGTGGCGATCAGTAGAAAAAGGAATGGGTGGATATTCTGCACAATCGCTATCATCCTCGAACTTGTACGGATCGTGCAATCCTCACCACTACCGTCACCGGGCCAACCTTCCGCGTACCTCTCACTAATCAGATCCAGGCTCATCGGATTTCTGCAAGGAACTTCGCCCGCTCGCTTGTCAGCGCGACTGATACGGGATTTTCTTCCCCTGCGATGGTTATCAAAACGGTGCCGTGAGCGCGTCCCGCAAGTGCAGAACGCTCGGCAAGGGGCCGGCGTATTGCCGCGTGCGGAGATTGGTCCGCTGCGAGTTGGGATTTGTCGGCATTCCTCAACACCAACCGCATTCAACCCTTAAACGCAGCTGTGGCCCCCGTGAAGACCACCGTCGCAGGCAA
>DATLVQ010000914.1:0-6745 GCA_035577325.1 Bryobacteraceae bacterium
TTCATCATGGGACGCTATCTGGATACAAACGAAGTTGCTCACTTGGCACAAGCCACAAGATTATCGCTCTCATTAGTGCGGATGGATGCTGAGCCATCGTCACGGGATGTTGAGATCATGCGTACGGCGTTTTCGGCGAACCAGGAATCGGTTGTACTGCCGTCTTCGTCGTCGTTTATTTCCGGATATACCTTAATCAGAGACCTTCGCGCGAAGCCTGCGGTCGTCCTCAGGGTTACGATGCCGCGCGTTATCTATGAGCAGGGGCAAACCACGCTGGCTTACTTCGTCTTCGCGCTCGCCGCGGCAGGGCTCGTCTTCGCTGTGGTGATGTATGTACTCTTGGACCGGACAGTCATCTCACGGCTGAGCCGGCTCAGTGCCAGCGTGGCCGCTATCGGGAAGAGCCAGCGGATTTCAGCTCGGGCGACCATCACCGGAAACGATGAGTTGTCGACGCTCGCCGGGACAATCAATGAGACGCTTGAGGCATTGGAGCAAGCTGAGGGGGCGCTGGTCCGTTCGCACGCGGAACTTGAAGAACGTGTTCGGGAACGCACTACCGAACTCGCCGCCAGTAAAGAGGCGGCCGAAGCTGCGAGTCGCGCCAAGAGCGAATTCCTCGCCAACATGAGCCACGAAATCCGTACGCCCATGAACGGAATCCTGGGCATGAATGACCTAGTCTTGGAAACCGATCTGACGCCCGAACAGCGCGATTATGCCTCGACGGTCAGGGAATCTGCACTCGCACTGCTCACTGTCATCAACGATATCCTGGACTTCTCTCGGATCGAGGCGGGAAAGATGGCCCTTGATCCCGCTCCGTTTTCACTCGAGGATACTCTTGACCAGGCGCTCAAGCTGCTGACATTTCGCGCGCATGAGAAGGGGCTGGAGTTGCTGTGTCGCATTGCCCCCGGTGTTCCCGAGATGCTGGTGGGCGATGTCATTCGCCTGCGCCAAATTCTGTTGAATTTGGTCGGCAATGCCATTAAGTTCACCGATAAGGGCGAAGTGACGGTCTTGGCCGAAGTTGAGCGGGAAGCCGGGAGCACCTTGGTCCTGCACTTTGTGGTCAGCGATACTGGCGTGGGCATCCCCCCCAATCGCCAGAAAGCTATTTTCGAAGCCTTTACTCAGGCTGACGGCTCGACCACGCGTAAGTATGGCGGCACCGGCCTAGGGCTAAGCATTTGCACGAGACTGGTCGAACTGATGGGGGGACATATCTGGTTGGAGAGCACAGAAGGCGAAGGGAGCCGGTTTCATTTCACAGCGAGCATGGCCCGCGCGGGTGACAGCTCACATACCGCGAGCCGACTAGGCCAGGAACAGTTAGCGGGCATTCATGTGCTGATCGTGGATGACAACGCTATCAATCGGCGCATTCTGAACGAAAGATGCACTAGCTGGGGCATGTGCCCGGATCCGGCCCACTCCGGTCTGCTTGGACTCACCATGATGCGTCAGGCTAAGGCGGCCGGAAATCCTTATCGCCTTGTGCTGCTCGACGCACAGATGCCGGAGATGGACGGCTTCGACGTAGCGAAGCACATACGCCAACACGCCGACCTCAGCGAGGCCGTGGTCATGATGCTCAGCTCCAGCGATCTGCCTAAGGACGCCGCACGGTGCTGTGAGCTTGGGATCTCGCGTTATTTGGTAAAGCCCGTGATGCCGTCGAACCTGCTCGACGCCATACTGGCGACTCTCGGGCGGGCTACGTCACAAGAGCCAGTCTGCTGCGACGAGTGGCGCTCGCGCAACCTGGAAGCGCTCGCCGGTTGTAGAATTCTGGTGGCCGAGGATCATCCGGTCAACCGCAACCTACTGCTAGAGCTTCTGGAATCAAAAGCGATGGTTCCGGCCTTTGCAGCCAATGGCCTGGAAGTACTGCAAGCCCTGGACGAGAACTCCTTCGACCTGATCTTGATGGACGTTCAGATGCCCGTCATGAACGGCATCGAGGCCACTCAGTTGATACGCGAACGAGAGAAGACCGCCGGCGGCCACATGCCAATCTTCGCCATGACCGCGGCGGTCATGAACGGTGACCGCGAAATATGCCTAAAGGCAGGCATGGACGGATACTTCGCCAAGCCCCTAAAACCCAACGAACTATATCAGGCAATCTTAGACGCGCTCACCGGGTCAGGAATAACGGCCCCGCCAGTGTAACTTGGCTGGGCATTCATTCCTAGTGTTAGGAATCGCGACACGAGTGGCGTCGAAGGGTACCCGGACAGATAATGCCCATGCCGTTGTTGTAGCCTGCTGGCCAACGGTTGGAACGCTGAGAGAATCCGCATAGCGAAAATGCCCAATGCACGGTCCGGCTTTGCCCATGAGATGTTTACAGTAGTCCAAATGTTGAAATGCCTTCGTGATGGCCGATTACAACGTGATCTTTCGCCCTCGTCGTTTGGTGCGCTATCTAGTCGTAAGCCGTTGAGTTCTTTTCGGTGAGGGCGTTTCTCACGAGTGATCCGGATCCGTGGATGGTAGAGCTGTTTATCGCCAGCTGTTGCTTCACACATATGTAAGGCATCTAGTTGTCTGCAGGGGTTACCAGAATGTCCTCGGCTGCCGCGGCTCTGTTACTATTCGTCTGACTCATTTTGGTTCCCTGCTTTGCCACCGCGCCAGAGGCTGACCGCTTTGGCCCAAGCCTGATCCGCGATTAGCCTTCCCGTCGCTCTGCCTGTCAGGTCACCCGCTTCAAAATGGATGCCGCCGTATCGTCGCGAAATGCCCGCCTGATCTGCGGCCTCCTCAAAGGTGTTCCAAGACAAAGTCACCGGCTGCGCGGGTGTGTGGCCCGGTTCAATTTTCGAGGTTCCGGCCAGAAAAGTGACAGAATCGCCGAAGGCATCACTTTCCGTGAAGAGCTTCAAGATTTCAGCTCCGGCTGCACTGAACGTGCTGTGCCCCGAACTGCATTCCGGAAAAGGTGGTGTCGGAAAGGTGCTTGGTTGGTAGGGTATCCAGTTCCTGCCATCCATAGTTACCGTCCCCTTGAAAGGGCCGCCCCAACTCTGAATCTGCTGCCCCTGGAAGAGAAATGGGACCGCCGTGACAGGACGTACCGAATTAAAAGCTCGCTTGGCGTCCCAGGCCACAATGCCGCCGTCAAAGACGGCGTTGGTCATGGCAAAGAACATCTTCACGTCGTCATCGACATCGTGTTCATCCCTTGCCGAAACAAATTGTGAAAAGAGGTCCCAATGGCCTGGCGGCAGCTCCGAATGCGGACCATCCGCCCAGTACTCGGCGATCATCTTCTGCTCGTCAGTGAGATTGGCGCTGATCGTAATCAGGTCCTGAGCCTCTTTCAAGAAAGTCGCGGAGCCGAGAAGCGCAGGGGCCGATTGTGCGATTAGAGATCTGAACTGATCACCCGAAGTCAAAGCAAAGGGGATCACTTTACCCCAGAATGGCGCGATGTATTTCGGCGTAACGAACGTTCCCGTCGCGTCAAAATACTGCAGGGGTTGCCAATGATTTACGTCGAGCACCGTGGCGGGATTCACAGGGACCGTGCTCGGAGGGTTTAGCGGAGTATATCCAGTGTAATCAGCGTAAGGTACTCCGCTTGTCGTTAGATTTCCGAGTTGGTTCGAGCCATCATTATGACGGAAATTAAGGACCGCAGCACACGCTACGTTGCCGATGCCGGTTGGTGTAGTTGTGTCTGTCGAGATGTCATTCGGATCGTATCCAAGTTGCGCCATGAGTGGATCGAAGACACTTGCTTTGTCCACCGGGAAAAGGTCTACTGCCGCGCGGTACGCCGCAAAACTAATGGCTTTGTTCTGGTTGATGCGTTTGTGCTTGGAGTGGGGCTGCCGGAGGCTGCCGCCGAACTGAGTGCCCATGGCGTGCTTGTCGTAGGCAGCCCACGCATCGTAGATGCAGGTGTGCACAATCGCCAGAGCACGCGCCACCATGGGAGGTCCAATCTTTGAATCGCGTACTCCCTGCAATGCGGCATTGTTCCATTGAATGACAATATTCGGCTTCAGGTCGTCTTTCGACCATGCGGTCGCCGGGCACACGGTGACGGAAACCAACGCCACAAGCGCCGGAGCCAAGCCCGAGATGCTCAATCGCCATGTGTGAAAGACGATTCGTCGAATGCTCATGCGCTCATATTGCGAATAACGCACTAACTCTATTTACTTAGGCCGAAACCAGCGCACTCGGTATCGTACTAGAACAAAGAACCGTTGTTTTCTTGTCCAATCTGCGCAAAGTTCGTCACCGTCGTCGTCGGGTCCGAAGTAAACGTAAAACCATCTTGTGGCGAAGGCGTAAAAGGTGGCTTCGTTGCCGGCGTCGTTGTTGTCACGGAAATGGGAGCCGCCACGATCTCGATGAAATTTCCCCTGAAGGTCGAACCATTACTGAAGGATCGCTTCGTGTTAATGCCTTTCCAGTGAATACGAAGCGAGTTGATCGTAGCGCCGACGAACCCTAAGGCACGGGCAGGATCAAAACTGTTCGGCACTTTGAACGCATCGAATACCTTACACACGTGCTCTAAGTTGAGGGTTGCCTCGCCTGCATTCAAATCCAGTTCCACGCTGTCCTCGGGGATAGGAATAGTCCATAACAATAACGTGGGAGAAATCCCCGGGTCATACGAATGTGCGCCCAACGGGCTCACTGTGAGACTGTCAATTCATATGAATGCGAAAGCACCCCTGTGAATCCGCTCATCCGACCCAATAAACCGGCCTTTGATGAATCGGGTATCGGTATGGAAGCTATAGCTAGCCTGTTGCCCCGTCATAGTGTCCATACCCGTGCCGCTAAATACGGCATCGACCTCGCCGACAACACCGGCGAAGTTCGTTATGGTAGACGGGTCACGCCCTTCGGGATGGGCGCCAGTGGGATCGGTCAGAGGAAACAGAGAGCCGTCGATGGGGCCGGGGAAATAATGATGCGCCGTGGAGCCAAAAGGCGCGGGATGGGAAAAGGGTATCGGGAGCGGCTGCCCACAGCGGCCTCCCACATCCTTATTGTCATGATCCTTATCTTCATCCGCGCGCACGGGTGTCCAAAGCCCCGAGCCGAGGACAGTTCCGGCTGCGGTTTGGAGAAACCCACGCCGCAGTACCGGCGCACGCCGCCTTAAATTAAATGTTGTCTCGATAATTCGCCTCATGGGCTGCTCCTTCCAAAAAACACCAGATTGGAAAAAGCTGCCTGTCCAGCGCGGGGAGGTTCCAGAGGTTCCTACCTCCCTGGAGGGTGAGCAAGTAGCTATGGTCGAGCACTATATCACAAAATCCGCATTTTGCACAAAAAAAATTGACAAAATGCCGTGTAGAAAACCGGCGACACGGGCATAGATCGCATCGAAGACGACCTGCTGCTTCAGGTGCAAGGCATGGTTTCGGAGTACGAACGAGGCAAGATCATACGTTCGAGTATCGTTTTCGTGTTGCTGCATGGCTCCCTCCGTTACAGCGAATCATACACCTTCGGCGCACTCGGACAATTCGGGCCTGGCCCGGCGGGCTGCCGCAGGGGATTGACGGAGTTGGTCCAATAGAGTGACACATCACATGTTTTCAGCGCGGAGGAAACTTTCGACTTGCCAAGGTCTTTACGATTGTGTAAAAGCAATGGTTGCCACTCCAGCAATTAGTGAGGGTGCTGTGTCAAAACTTACATTCGCGAACCTTTTGGCACGCTCGTACGCCTCCTGGCAGGCGCCTGGGTCGATCGAGACTCGTGTTTCTTCGCTGGTTGTAGACGGCATCTCTGCCGAAGTTCTGAAGGGGTTCGATGCAATCCCCGGAAGGGGTCGCCCGGCTGAGGTAGGAGGTATTCTACTTGGCAGGAATGAGGAAAATGAAATCGTAGTTGATGATTTCGAGCCGGTTCTGTGTGAACACCGCTTCGGACCACTCTATCGTTTATCTGATAGTGATCGCATCGCTTGGCGCGAGGCAGTACGGCGTATCCGTCAACGTGAGGAGTTTGCGATTGTCGGCTGGTATCGAACTGACAGCCGTGAGGAGTTTGCACTCAGCAAGGACGATCGCGAGTTGCTCGAAACCGAATTGCACCAGGACGGCCATGTCATTCTATTGATTAAGCCTGCCCGGTCTCAACCGTACGAGACGAAATTGTTCATACGGGACGACGGGAAATTTCGAGAAGTACCGCAAGTGACCTACTTCGCGTTCGATAGCCGGGCGTCAAGTCTCCGCCGACCAACATCGGCTGAGCCGCTGATTAAAGGAGCCTCCCCCGCCCGGACGGAAATACCATTTAGTGGGATCGAACAGCAATATTGGAATCCCACTTTCGAGCCCGGCAATGATAGTACCTCCCGTGAGGTTGTGTCGGCAGTGTCTGTCGAGCACGATGGAACGCAATCTCCTTCTGCTCGCAGCGTGGCTGCAACGGAACCTAAAGAGTCTGTTCTAACCCCGTCCCACAAACGCAGGCTTGAACACTTTCCTCCCACTCAACCAGCCTCCGAAGATGGAGAGCCAACTGCATCGGTTCCCCGTGAAGCCGAACCAGTTTGTTTCGTAGATCCTCCACTGCTAGCCGGCAAAGCGCCAGAGTCTCGGTCTAAGTTCGAGCCCATTGGGCCGTTTGCCCGTAGGTCGTTCCTCGCCCAGCAGCCGCCGGAAGAACGGAAGAGTCGGAAGTTGAGCTTTATTGTTGGGGCCATATTGCTTGCAGCCATGTGCGGAATGCTTGGGTATTACGCAATAAG
>DATLVQ010000915.1:0-2979 GCA_035577325.1 Bryobacteraceae bacterium
CCGCGAGATATGTAATGTGCTTGATTGTTTCCTGCTCGCGCGGGCTCGGGCTGCGTGGCTCGCGATAATACATGGCAAACGTTCCGATCACTTTGCCTTCGGAGGAGAAGATCGGCGTGGACCAACAAGCGCGGAGCGAATGCGCCAAAGCCAGGTCGCGAAAATCAGCCCATAATGGATCGGCCGCAATGTCGGACACAATCACTTGTTCGGCGCGATATGCGGCTGTTCCGCACGAGCCGACAGCAGGCCCGATAAAAGCTCCGTCGATCGCTTCCGTATAAGTTTTGGGGAGATTCGGCGCTGCGCCGTGCCGCAACTGCTTGCCGTTCGGATCCATTAGTAAAATTGAGGCAAGGACACCGGAGGATTGCTCTTCCACGAGCACGCATAGCTTATCGAGTATCTCGGCCAGTGAATCGCCTTTGGCCACCATCTCGAGAACTCTATTCTCGCCGGCCAACAGCGCTTCTCGCCTCTTCCGCTGGCTAATGTCTCTGATGATCGCCTGGTAATATTGGCCGCGCAGCGCGGCTAAAGAAACCTCCACCGGAATCACTTCGCCATTTTTTCGCCGGAATTTTCGCTCGAACCGAAAAGATCCCTCCGCTTTCAATTTCTCGATCCGGTCCCGGAACAGATGGAGTTCTTCCGGAACGTATGTGTTGGTAACTGAAGAGCCGATCAGTTCCTCTTCCGGACGACCTGCCAGCTCGACGCCTGCCGGGTTCGCCAGCACAAATTTGCTATCCGCATCAAGAACGCAGACGGCGTCGGGCGAAGCATTGATAAGATCCCGATATTTTTCCTCGCTTGTTCGCAATGCGGCTTCTGCTCGATCGCGTTCAATCGCAACTCGGGCCAGATAGGTCGCCTTCTCGATAACCTCGAGGTCGTGCGAATTTGGGCTTCGCGTCGTGCGCTCATAAATACAAAAAGTTCCCAGGACATTTCGTTCCGATGACAATATTGGATTCGACCACGAGGCTCGCAGCCCATGACTCAGTGCGGCGGCACGATGCTCCGGCACGTCCCAAAGCGGATCAGTCGCGATATCAGAAACTATGACCGCTGATCCGCGATAGGCTGCCGTCCCGCAAGAGCCGGCACACGGTCCGATAGGCAGCTTTTCCATTTCCTGCCTCCATTCTTTAGGAAGACTCGGCCCCGCCACGGAATCCAGATGAAGACCATCGGAACGAAGTAGCAAAATCGAAGCAAGCGCACCGGGACGGTAATCCTCGATAATCAGACACAGGACATTCAGGATCTCCTCAAGCGGAACGCCGGTGGCGATCATCTCGAGAAGACGCTTTTCACCAGCGAACAAGGCCTCTCCCCGCTTGCGCTCGCTGATGTCCACCGTGGTCCCGACGTAACTATCGACTTCGCCAGAGGGCCCGAGGGTGGGTCGGCCTACTCCCTGGGCATGCTTAATAGCCCCGTCCGGAAGCTTGAGACGAAATTCCAGGTCAAAACCTCTTCTCTCGCGAATTGCTTCATCGAGCTCTTGCTTAATAAATGATCGATCTTCCGGGTGAACCGTTTCCATGAATAACTGGAAAGACGGCTTGGTCTTCTCAGGATCGAAGCCAAAGATCCGGTAATGCTCCTCTGACCACGTAACCTTTCCGCTGGCAACATTCCAGCTCCAGGTTCCGGTGCGGCTGATTCTCTGTCCCTCGGCTAGAAATGCTTCGCTGCCCCGGAGCTTCTCTTCCGCCCGCTTGCGCTCGGCGATCTCCTTTTCCAGCTCCTCGTTGGCAGCCAGAAGTTGGCTGGTTCTTTGCGCGACCCTTTGATCGAGTTCCTGTGCGACCCGCTTCTGCTCGCTCAAGAGTCGTGCCTCCTGCAGTCCGATCGCCGCCTGGTTCGCCGCTACATTAAGCAAGAGCCTCTCAGTCTGGGTTGGGAAATCCGCTCGCTTCGAACCTGCGACGAACACACCCATTTCAGCCTGCAGGCCCAGTCGCAAAAGCAGGACCGAAACGTCTCCATCTCCAATAGGATTCCGCACGAGCGAAGGCGAGACGTGCGGAAAATCTCCCAACCACGGGTGGAGCGCACGGCCGATCGTTTGCGGTTGGGCGGTCAGGTTTCGGTCTTGAGCGAATCGGGCCATCTCCAGGGGTGCCCCGCCCGTGGAATCCTTCAACCGGGCATAAGCGAAATCCAGGCTCAACATCTCCAGCAGCATGTCGAGCAAAGCACTGACAATTTGGGAAGGCTGTCCGCCACTCCAGATGGCGGGAAGCGCTTGGACGCTGATCAGGTTGTTGATACAATCCTTGAGGCGCTTAATCTCATTGACTGCCTGCTCGATCTCCGCTTCCATCGCCAGCTCTTCAGGCCGTCGCTATTTTAGGCCGGGAGGCGCGGCGTTCGCGTAGCTCCCGCAAAAATTCATCCGGCGGAACAAAAAACGGGTTCTCCTGGACGATGCCACCGATGAGAATCATCGGGTGAGTTCGCATGACGTCGATGATAAGGTTGCCGCCACACTTCGTCAGATTATAAAGACAGATTACGGCATCCTTATATTGGGGTATGATGTCGTTCAGCCGGCACTCGTATTCGAGGAAATCGTCTACCCCGGGCCAGTCGCCTGAAGCCCATTCGGCGTGGCCCATGACGCGGGCGAGGGCGAAGCCGTCGCGCTGGCTCTGCTCCAGTACGTCCTGCATGCAGGCAAGCATTCGGTCCCTGTCGAAATGACCGTCGCGCAAATAAACTTCGTGCCAATGGTGCAGCTCAAATTGTCCATTCTTCTCGACCGAAGGGATGTCGACGCCGTCTGAGGAAAGTCGCTGCAAGTGCTCGTCGCGCAGTTTTGGATCGACAATGTGAAACGCCTTCTCGCCGCGCGCGAGCCCTTCCTTAACGAACGGAAGCAGCACACGATACTCCTCCTCCGCCCCGTGAAAAAACGCGCAGACATGGCGATGTTGGCCGAGCGTCGCATTGGCAAACCGCATCGGT
>DATLVQ010000916.1:0-4179 GCA_035577325.1 Bryobacteraceae bacterium
TCCACAAATTCGACAATCCGCGGCAGCTTGTATTCGGCCAGCCGCAGGCGGCACTGCTCGATCACATCATGCCTTGTAATCTGCCGGCCTCCCCGCACTACGATTCTTGCTCTCAGTACCTCGCCAAACCGGCCATTTGGGACTGCGTCCACCAGACAGGCCGAAACCGCGGAGAGCGCCTCTACGGCCTGCTCGACTTCCACAGGATCGACCTTCAGGCCCGCGAGATTGACGACCCGGTGCATCCTGCCCGTGAGATAGAGATTGCCCGATGCATCGAGATATCCGAGATCGCCAGTCCGAAAGAAACCGCCTTGGAGGACGTGTTGGTTCAGCGCGGGTTCGTCTACATATCCTGGCATTACGGTTTCCGAACGCACAGCTAGTTCGCCGGCCACACCGGGGCCGGTGCCCCGCCCTCCCGACGCCAGGGATCTAACTTCGATGCCGGGAATTGGCGTACCGATAAACGAACCAGCTCCACTGGGTTGCTCTTCGTCGGCGAGATCGATCGAAATCGCGCCGGTTTCCGACATCCCGTACCACTGGCGCACACGAATGCCGAAACGGTCCCTCCAGCTCCCCTGCGCTGCGGCCGACATTCGCGCTCCAGCGGAAAAGCAGAACCGGAGTGTGGACAGCAGACCGGGTTTCGCTCCGCTGTCCACAAGATTACTAAATAGAAAGGGCGAGCCGATCAAAAAATCCACGCGCTCGCGATGTACCAGTTCAGCGCACGCGGTCGCGCTGAACTGCTTCATGAGCACCAACGTGGCTCCGCTGATCAGCGGCATCAGCATGCAGTTGTGGAATCCGTTTGAATGGAAAAACGGAACCGCACCCAAAAAGCGGCAGCCGGGACCGGCTCCGAGAGCGCAGGCGACATTCCGCGCGACGGCTTCAAGATTGCGATGCGTCCGCGGAACCAGCCTTGGGAAACCCGCAGAGCCGGAGGTCGACAAATAGAGCGCCGGATCATCTTCGTTCACGGATTGGAGAGGACGCCATGCATCGCTTGTTTCACATCGGCTTGACGGGTGATTCACCGTCAATATCGACTGTGGCGAAACGATATCCCCAAGACAATCCCATTCGGCGCGGAACGGCGGCTCGACGATCACGCCGCGGAAGCCCAGACGCGTGGCAAGCCACCGCAGTTCTGGAGCCCTCCACTGCGGGTTGCAGGGCATCAACACGCCACCCAACTCAGAGATGGCAAAGAAACCGGCGACGAACTGCCACGTGTTGCGAAGCGACGTGGCGATAATCTCCCCTGGCTCGGGATTCAGGGTTTCCTGTAACCATCGACGCATTTCGCCGGTTCGTTCGAGCAGCCTGCTATACGTAATTTCCTGGCCATCGTCGATAATGGCCGGTCTGTCCTGATATTTCTGAACCGTGTCTCTGAATCGTTCAAAAATCATGAGTAAGCGTGAGGATCAAGCCGGCAGGTGCGGAAGTCGCGCTGCCCTCTCCTCGAGATACGCGGCTAATCGGGGAAGATCCCTAACGAAGTCCAGCCGCAAGAGTTCCGGTTCCATCGTGATGCCGAACTCCTTCTCCAGGGCCGTTACGAATTCGAGCACCGCGAGTGAATCCAGCCCCACCGATTCGTCAAGACTATTTTCATAGTGCAGTTCTTCTTCTTTCAGATTCAGGCACAACGATTCGACGAAGACTCTCCGAATGCGATTCATCGTTTCGCGCGAGCCAGTGCGCCGTTGCCCGCCGGCCTCCGTGCTACTCAGAAATGCGTCCATAGCCTCCATTCCTCCGGGTGATCGACGATCAATTTCTCCAGCGTCTGGGTGAAAACTGGCAGATTGGCGGCAACGTACTCATCACGGGATTCCGCCTTGACGGGGTTTAGTTTCGGACTGAAGCGAATTTCGAACTGCGAACTCCCGCCAAGACACAGCATGGAGACGACCGCACAGCCCGACAGCCGTGCTAATTCGAAAGTGCCGGCGCCGAAGCGCCATGCAATACCCAGCAGAGTACTCTCCACCGCGCTTGTCGTAGCCAGTCCGATCATCTTGACTAGCTGCAACTTTCCGTTGTGCGCCATCACCTCGTGCACATTCTCCAAGATCGTGAGACTAGTTGGGTCGTCCCAGTCGTGGATGACGCTCTTAAGTATATAGGCATCGCCTTCGCCCGGCACGCTTTCCAGGAAGTCTTCGGTCGCAAATTCGCATCGCCCTGCCAGGCCCGCCGTCGTGATTTGCTTCTTCTCCCCTTCTGTCGCGTGCGGCAGATCAAACAGGATCCCCCGCATGGCCGGAGCGCGCCCAACCCTTCTTTCGGTGCCTTTCGGACTCCAGACCGCTTGAGAAGCTTGGGGTTTTTCCGTACAGTCGCGAAGGTCAGGTAAAGAATCGTTCCATTTGCGTCGGCTTGCAAAATGGCATTGAAATGTAATTTTTACGACATTTTTGCCGATCGATTTCCCGCCACAAGGTGATCTTGAGTGCAGCCGGTTACTCAACTTGAGTCAAGGCACTAGGAGTTATTTACAAGGTTTCAACTAAGCGAATTATGAGTGGTAGTAGCATTGCTCAGGTACTGATGTTCCTCGCGGAACAGAGTCAATAGTGGCCTCGTGGCCTCTAAGAACTCGAACACCCTATGACCCCGTCGATACGTCCACACGAACGGCGCCGCTTCAGACGATTTAATATGACCACGCGCGATTGCCGCTTGACTCTCCTACAAGCGCGCGGTGGAAGGCGCGAGACCGAGAATTGCAGCCCGTGCATTCTGATCGATCTAAGTTACTCTGGCTTGCGCTTCCGTGCACCCAGTCTGATTCATGAGGGAGACCAGGTTGAGCTCATGGTCAGTATTGCCTCTCCCTTGGACCGCTCAGGATTTTTGCGAGGCCACGTTTGCTGGGTCGGCCCGGTGGACTCGCAATGGTACGATTGCGGCGTCGAACTTCTGCCGGAGAACAAGGGCTTGCTTGGTCCGGATGAAGAGTGGCCCGAGCCACCGAAGCTAATGGCAATTCGGCCGCAACCCTCTGACTCAAACCGAGCATCCAGGTCAGCGGGACGCAGCACAGCCGCGGGAAAGACTCTTATGGCAGGCGAGGGCATTCGTCTCGATTCGCTTGCAGCCACAATTTTGCTAGTCGACGATGAGCATGTTGTCCGCACGATGCTCCGGGCTTACTTGGAAAGAAGCGGCTACCACGTGCTGGAAGCGGATAGTGGAGAAACTGCCCGGAAGATCGCAGAACAGCATGAGGCCATAGATCTCCTGTTAACTGACGTCGTGATGCCGAAGATGAGCGGCCCCGAGTTAGTCAAGTATTTGACCGTTCGCCGTCCAAACCTCAAGGTTCTCTACATGTCAGGATATAGCCAGCAGGACTTGCGTCTGCGGTCACACGTAATTGAGCATGGTTTTGGCTTCATCCAAAAGCCGTTCGCGCTAGAAGCTCTCGCGAAGTGGATTCGGGGGATACTGCGATCGCCGCCCACGCAGATGCAGCCCGCCCCTGATTAGTCTTGCCAATGGGCTTCCGAGCCAGTAATGTGAGAGTCACGGAAGCTATGCTGCCTGCTGCGCTGTTACCTGGAGGGCGAGAATATCGAGTCGCCACCCGGGCGTGGTTCCCTGCCTGAACAATATCGCAGTGACAAGCGGACCGCGCGGCGGAAGCGCACATGCCCCGAAACAAAATAGCGATAGAATCGATGATTCGTCTATATGTCATCCTCACCTCCAAGCCCTGAGTCCATGTCTCAAGAACAAGCCGTCTGGCACCTTGCTGCTATCGTTGAGTCTTCTGAAGACGCAATTATCAGTAAGACGCTGGACGGAATCGTTTTGACATGGAATGCTGGCGCGGAGCGGCTCTATGGATATTCGGCAGCAGAGGCCAAAGGGCAATCAATGTCGTTTCTGCTACCTCCTGATCGCCCCGACGAGGAGCGTGAAATCCTGGAACGCGTCAAACGCGGGGAGCGCGTTGAGCATTTCGAGACGGCCCGCATTAGGAAGGACGGCCGCCGGATCGATGTTTCGCTCACCATTTCGCCCATCCGAGATAGAGAAGGCAATATTACCGGGGCATCCCATATTGCACGCGATATTACCGATGGCAAGCGCTTCAAGGAGCAGCTTCTGCAGACGGCGAAACTGGAGAGTCTCGGTGTACTGGCCGGCGGCGTG
>DATLVQ010000917.1:0-7870 GCA_035577325.1 Bryobacteraceae bacterium
GTGGAAGCCGGTTGTGGAGCGGATTCGGGCGAGACGGGTCTCCTAGAGCTGGCCCGTTGCTCCGATCCGTAGGCTCTCGGCCGATCTGGCGAAACGCCATATCGCTAAGACTTCACACGGCGGCGCTGTGATGTTCCCCTATTGTTCCCTCGACTGAGGTTGGTAGCGTAGGTTCTATCCTTTGACGCCCGCTGAGTGGATTGTGCGTTTATGACTCAGCGTATGTCCGTTTGCCGCACGAATCCCAGACTATTTAGGGCGAAATTGCAGCCAGTATGGAACATCAAATAAGACTTGTGTGGAAGCCTGCGTGCGAAGCAGTCCGCTGATGAGGTCTATCGCGATGGAAACTCGCTTGTTTTGGCGCGGCGCCCAACACGTGATCCTTGCAATATACCGAGGGACGCCGAATCTCATTATTGTGGCTATCGCAGTTTTACTGATTTCGGTGCCAGTGCTTCTCGCAGATTCGAAAGCGAGCCGTTCACCAACATCGCCCGGTATTGTGGGCTGGGCAACATATCTAGGTGGGGCTGGCACCGATGTCGCCACCACCGTGGCCGTCGATACCGGCGGCAATGCCTATGTGGCGGGCTACACCGTCGCGAATGGGGTTTTCACGGCATTCATTACCAAGGTAAACGCCAGCGGCACAGCGGTATTATTCACGAAGTCAATCAGCGTGCACGGTTCGTCCACCCCGACCGGCATTGCTCTCGACCCAGAGGGAAACATTTACGTTACCGGCACCACGGACGCCCCGGATTTTCCAACCACGCCTGGCGCCTTTCAAACCTCGGGGAGTGGTTTCGTGATGAAGCTGAGCAACGCGGGCGATCGGGTGATCTACTCCACGCTCGTTCACGCGGCGCCTTCCGCGATCGCCGTCGATAGCAGCGGCGCCAGCTACGTGACCGGCACAGCGGGCTCAGATTTTCCAAGCACGCCGGGAGCATACCAACCAAAGCCGGGCGGCGGTTTGTGTCCAGGCCCCTTCCCTCACGACCCTTCGAGTCCGTGTCCGGACGGCTTTGTCTTGAAACTCAATCCAACCGGCACAGGCGTCGTTTATGCGACCTTCCTCGGTGGCAGCGATCAGGAGCGGGGCCAGGCGATTGCCGTGGACGGCTCTGGAGCAGCTTACGTCACGGGCACCACTGCGTCCGCCGATTTCCCGGTTACCAGCAACGCCGTCGAGCGCACGTTCCACGGACGAATCGATCTTGGCCCTCTTTGGTTTGGCGATGCTTTCGCGGCGAAGATCGATCCCTCGGGTAGCAGGCTCGAATGGGCCACATATCTGGGCGGCAGCGGCGCAGACACCGGCGGCGCCATTGCCGTAGACCACAACTCCAATGCCTACGTGGCCGGGTTGACCCAATCAGCCGACTTCCCCACGACGCCGGGCGTTTTCCGCCGCACCTACGAAGGAGAAGCCGGCGCTGAGCCCGGCTCGTTCCAGGACGGCTTCGTGATCAAGATCAGCGCCAACGGTGCGGCCGCTTATGCGACTTATTTCAGCGGAACCAACGCCATCGCGGTGGATGCCACTGGCAACGCATACCTCGATCCGCCAGGTTCCGCCGCGCCTTGTTCCACACGCGACCCTTCGATTCAGGTGCTGAGCGCGGATGGCACACATCTGATTGTGCCGGCAAATTTCAGCGGGCCCGGATACGCGGGAAGTTCCACTGTGGCCCTCGACGGCGCCGGTAACGCGTATTTTGCCGGACTCACGCGACGGCTGGTGTTCTTCGCGACGCCCGGCGCTTTCCAAACCAGCTACGGCGGCGGCGACAGCGACGCATTCGTCGCGAAAGCGAGCTTCACGGCGGCGCCGACGCCGCGATTCATCGGGTGCATTCTCAACGCCGCCAGTCTTCTGGCTGGCAACACCTCATTCTTTCCGGACGGAGCCGTTTCTCCTGGCGAAGTCGTAAGCCTCTTCGGAAACGATATCGGCCCGGCGAACCCGCTCGCCGGCCAGGGCAACCCGGGCGGCAGCCTGAGCACCATGCTCGGTGATACCCAGGTCCTGTTTGACGGCGTGCCCGCGCCTCTGCTCTACGCCGGAACTTCGCAGATCAATGCCGTGGTTCCGTTCGAGGTGCGGAAGACTACCAGCGTCGTGCTACGGCGCGGCGGCGCCGACACCGGCCCGATTTCATTGCCAGTTGCGGAGGCGGTACCAGGCATATTTACCATTGATGGCACGGGCACTGGTGAAGCGGCCGTCGTCAACACGAACGGAACGATCAATTCAGCCGCAAATCCGGCTCCGCGCGGTTCGGTGATTACGTTTTATGCGACCGGACTCGGCGCGATGGACCCGCCGGGCATCGATGGAAGCACTATGCCCTTGAGCCTGCCTTTGCCCAAGCCACACTTCGGCACCAGTGCAGCACTCGGATCGAAGGCGGCAACGATCGAATACGCCGGGGCCGCGCCGGGCATCGTTGCCGGGGTATTTCAGGTCAATATCCGGATCGCAGCCGATTCCGACACCGGGCCGGCGGTGCCGCTAAACCTTTACGTGGGCAACTACGTAACACAGCAGACGGCATTGCTGAACCTGCCGCCTGTAACAGTTGCCATCGGGCCCTAGGGAAACTCAATCGCCCGCTCAAACTGGATTGGGCGGTCCGGAGGCGCCGATCACGCCCGCGTGGAAGCCGGTTGTGGAGCGGATTCGGGCGAGACGGGTCTCCTAGAGCTGGCCCGTTGCTCCGATCCGTAGGCTCTCGGCCAATCTGGCGAAACGCCATATCGCTAAGACTGGTAACACGGCCCGCGAGATGTGGAAACTGATGCAAGAAGGAGAGGCACGGGAACAGCTTCAAGGGGCGCTGTGATGTTCCCCTATTGTTCCCTCGACTGAAACCGGAATGTTTCTGGTCGCTACTAAGTTATTTGGAATGTGGTGGCCAGGGACGGAATCGAACCGCCGACGCCAGCCTTTTCAGGGCTGCGCTCTACCAACTGAGCTACCTGGCCGGGAAATTGTCAGTTTAGCAAAACAGACGGTGCGGCGTTCACACTTTTTCGAGCGCCGCGAGCGCTTCTCCGGTCACCTTCTCTACGTCTGCGTGGAGGCTGTTGCCGTGGGCGTCCATGGTCACGATGGCGGCGAAGTCGCGGACGCGCAGGTGCCACAT
Source organism: Bryobacteraceae bacterium (assembly GCA_035577325.1). GTDB lineage: Bacteria > Acidobacteriota > Terriglobia > Bryobacterales > Bryobacteraceae > QHXW01. The sequence goes on from DATLVQ010000917.1 coordinate 3,156, forward strand.
GGCCTCCGGAATTCCGAATTCCATCAGGTGAACAGCGAGTACGCGCTCGACGGTGCGCGCGTAGTATTGCGCCGCGCCGCCAATGGCGTTCAGATACACGGCGCCCGCATCCTTGAGCGCGGCCAGCGTTCTGGCGCCCATGCCGCCCTTTCCCACTACCGCGCGCACGCCGTACCGGCGAATGATTTCGCCCTGATAAGGCTCTTCGCGGCTGCTGGTGGTCGGGCCGGCGGCTTTCACCGTCCATTCTTCGCCCTGCTTCAACATCACCGGGCCGCAATGATAGAGGACGGCGCCGCTCAGATCGACCGGCGGCGGGTTCTTCATCAGGTACGCGTGTACGTTGTCCCGGCCGGTGAAAACCTCACCGCGAATTAGCACCACATCCCCCACTTTCAGCGCGCGCACCGCGGCTTCAGAGAGCGGAGGCGTGAGGATAATTTCGCGGCCGCTGAGTGGAAAACCTTCACCGCGCGCCATGCGCTCAATGGGGCGCTCCGGGTCGCGGTACAGCCATTCGGTGATGGCCCCGTTGATGGAATCCAGGCGTACTCCCAGGCGGCGGAACGCCCAGCAGTCGTACGCCACCGATACAAAGAAGCTGGCGGGCAAACGGTTGGCGGCCGTGATCTTGCATCCGATCAGCGAAACTTTGCCACCAAATCCCATGGCGCCGACACCCAGCCGGTTGGCTTCTTCCATGATCTCGGCTTCTAACTTCGCAAGCTGCGGATCCGCGTTGACATCGTCCAGCGTGCGAAAGAGTTGCTGTTTGGCCAGCACATAGCCGTGCGCGCGGTCGCTCCCGATGCAAACACCTAGCGCGCCTGGTGCGCAACCGTGCCCTTGCGCCTGCCAGACGGCATGCAGAATGCACTTGCGCACGCCTTCAAGATTGCGGTCCGCGCGGCCCAGGTGATCCAGATCGCAGGGCACCGAATATTGAATGTTTTTGTTCTCGCAGCCACCACCTTTCAACAGCAGCTTCACTTCGATGTCGTCTTCTTCCCATTGCTCGAAGTGAATCACCGGCGTTTCCTCGCCCAAATTGTCGCCGCTGTTTTTTCCCGTGATCGAATCCACGGAGTTGGGCCGCAGCTTGCCGAGTCTGGTGGCCTCGGCGACAGCTTCCTGGATGGCCTTGCGAATCTTGATCTGGTTGACACCCACTGGAGTATGCACAAAAAACGTGGGCATGCCGGTGTCCTGACAGATCGGGCCCTCGTCGTCTGTAGCCATATCGATGTTGCCCAGGATGATATTCAGAGCCTGCGACGACTGGGTGCCCGGTATCTCGGTCGCGCCCGCGAGCGACATCGCGGCACGCACGTCGGGAGGCAGATTCGTCGATGTCTGCGTAATCAACTCGAGCAGGCTGCTGGACAGAAATTCCATGCGTTTGGTCTCGAACTCATTCTAGCCTGAGGCGCACCTGGGCCGTCATTCCGGGACGAACCACGGGGCTCGGGCTGGCAAAATTCAGCGTCACCTCACTTACTTTGATCTCTTTGACGGTCGCCGGGATGACGCCGCTAAGATCGGCGACCAAAATCAGTGCATCCTGTCCCGGGCGTATGCGTTGCAGCGCGGGCGGTTCCACATGGATGGTCACTGCAAGCTGAGAGAGATCGGCGGCCACCTCCAGCAGATCTTGGGCCTCTTCGGGGCCGATCAGTTTGCCCGGCTCGCCATGGCGCGCGACAAGAATGCCACTCACCGGCGAACGAATCTCTGCGCCGGCCGATTGCGCGTTGGCGTTTTCCAACGCGGAATTGCGTTCTTCGAGTGAGCGTCTGGCGGCATCCAGATCGCGAATCAGATCGCCGGCGCGGTTTTCGGCCTGCCGCGCGAGCTCATCCAGGCTGTTGAACTCAGTGCGAGCGGTCTCGAATTCGCGCCCGGCTTTTTCGTATACCAGGCGCGGAGTCGCGCCTTCGCGGTTGAGCAGTTGCTGCCGCAGATATGTCTTCTCGGCGCGGTCGAACTGGTCGCGGGAGCGGTTGGCATCGGCGCGGGCGCGGGAAGCTTCCAAGCGTGCGGCTATGACGCGGCCCTCAATCGCATTCACTTTTTCCTGCGCACTTTGTGCCGCGCGGACAGCTTCTTGTCGCGCGGCCTCCAGACCCTGGCCGGCGATTTGAGCCAGCAACTGCCCTTCATAAACATCCTGCCCGACGTCCACGAAAAAAGAATCGATCGTGCCCGTCACCGGTGTACCCACCGGAATCACATGTTGCGCCTGAATCCTGCCTGGCAGACTCAATTCGAGAGGCGGAGCTTCGGCGGCGGAAGACTTCCGGCCCTGCGGCGTCTTCGCGGAAGCCTCGTGCCGCAGGCGGGTCAACGCCCCCATAGCCAGCGCCACCAGGATCGCCGAACCCCCAGCGAGCAGCCACTTGCCACGCATGCACCGATCATAGCGCGCGCGTCTGAAGCGCTTCTGCCGGGAGATCCGGCGTAGTATACTGCGGACGGAAAATCCCTTGTGCTGAAACAAACATCCATCCGGAAGAGTTTACTGACCGCCGTGCTATCGGCCGGTTTTGTGGCGGTCGCGGCTGCGCAACCCGCGATTGGTACAGGCGGAGTACTGAACGCCGCCAGCAATGCCCTCTCTGGATTGCCGAACTCCGCCATCGCGCAAGGATCAATTTTCCTGGTCTATGGAACGGGCCTCGGGCCTCCTCCGCCGACCGGCGCACCCGTTACGTATGCGCCTTTCCCGTTACCGAAAGTAGTTCCCGCGCCCTCCGGGACGTCGATACGCGAAACCGTCGGCAACACTGCGGTTGACGCTCTTATGATCTATACGTCGCCCGCGCAGATTGCCGCCATTCTGCCATCGCAAACTCCGGTGGGCGCGGGGCAGATCACGGTGAGCTACGCGGGCGCTACCAGCGCTCCCGCGCCCATTCAGGTCGTCGCCAATTCGTTCGGCATTTTCACGTTGAATGAGGGTGGCAGCGGGCCGGCGGCGGTCCAGAATTACATTTCTCCCGTTTCTTTTTCAGTCAACACACTCACCACACCGGCCAAACCCGGCCAAACCCTGATTCTGTACGGCACTGGTCTCGGCGCGGTTACTTTCGATGAATCGCGGCCGGCGCAAGCCGGGAATGTTGGTGCTGGCGATTTTGAGCTGGACGTTGCCGGCATCCCGGCGCTGGTGAGCTATCACGGCCGCAGTTCATGCTGTTCCGGCCTCGACCAGATCAACTTTCAGGTGCCCAACGGCGCCGATGGTTGCTATGTTCCTGTCTGGGTGCGAGTGGGAGGCATCATCAGTAATTTCACCACGATTTCCGTTTCGCCCAGCGGCCAGGCCTGCACCGACCCGACAGGATTCGGCTCCAGCGACTTGCAGAAGCTCGCACAAGGAGTGAAGTTGAAGGCAGGCATCATTACCCTTTCGCATACTACGACCTTGAAGGCGCCGACTACGACGGGCTTTGGTGGCGCTCGAATGACGGCAACCGGCAGTTCGGACGCCGCCACGGAGGCAGACAGCGCCGTTGCTCTTTTCTTCGGCTACGATTCGGGCATTATCACGTCGCAGGGCTTAAACCGAACGCCGTCGCCCGGCTCCTGCATGGTTTTTACGGCGAAAGGAAACTCAGCGCCCGCCGACCCTTACCACGCGACTCCTCTGGACGCCGGAGTGACGATGAGTCTCAAAGGCGGGCCCACCAATCAACCGCTCCAGTTGGCCCCGCTCCTGCAGTCTCCCGGAATCTATATCCCAGGTGTGGCTCTGGTACCTGGTTTTGTCGGGAACGGCCGCTATACGGCGGTAAACGGGTTCGGCGGACATGATGTCCAGGGGTTCGCAGCGGATGCGACCTTCGGAAACCCCGTTTTGTGGAGCAACCAGAGCGGTCTTACTACCGTGATTCGCAGCCAGCCATTGCAAATTACGTGGATCCCAGGCAGCCCTGGAGACCTGGTCGAGATCACTGGTACCGCGCCGGCCTTTACTGCAAATCTTCAGCCCTTGTCCGTGGCTGCCTTCACCTGCCTGGCACACTCGGAAGATGGGCAGTTCACCGTTCCAACGGCCGTCTTGCAATCGCTACCGCCGAACTCGCCGCAGTTTCCCGGGATCGCTACCGGCAAGCTTGGCGTGGCTGGCCTCACCTTTGTGAAATTCGGCGGCGGCAATCTGGACTTAGGCCTATTCATCCGCATTATGACCAACGCTTCCCCCGTGATTTATCAGTAGCCGCTGCTAAGGGCGGCACAACATTCGGCTTGTGCCGGCTCGCTTCAGCCAACTTGCCTGGCGCACGCCGGGGAACATTTTGACGAATTGCCGATGCTACAGTAGCTGCATGCCGCCGGCCTCGCTCAAGCAGCTCGCCTGGATTTTTCTCCGCGTGGGGAATCTCACCTTCGGTGGCGGCGATCCGACCATGGCCGCGCTGCAATCCGAGCTGGTTGCCGGCCGTCGCTGGCTGGATGAAGAACAGTACGGTCTTATTTATGGGCTGGCGCGGATCACGCCCGGAACCAATCTGCTGGCGTTTTCGGCCGCGGCCGCCTGGAAGATTCTGGGCTGGGCGGGCGCGGTTGCCGCGGTTGTGGCATTGACTGTTCCGGCCGCCGCAATGGTCGTCCTTCTAACATATGGTTACGAGGTCTTTAACTCGAACGCGTTGGCCATGGCGGCAATCGGCGGCACGCTGGCGGCGGCCACCGGCATGATGGCCACCAGTGCG
>DATLVQ010000918.1:0-5796 GCA_035577325.1 Bryobacteraceae bacterium
GACGAATTGACCCTGCGCCAGCAGGAGATCGGGCTGCAGCGCCTCGAAAACCAGGTACGTGTCGAGGTACAGAACGCCGTGATCGGCGTGCAGCAGGCCCGGGCCCGTTATCGAGCGGCCCAGAAGGCGCGTGCATTGCAGGAGCAGACCGTGGACGCCGAGCAAAAGAAGTATGAACTGGGCGCGTCGACCATATATAACGTGATTCTGACGCAACGCGACCTCGCCCAGGCGCAGTCTAATGACGTAGCGGCCCTGGCAGTGTACAGTAAGGCCCGGGTGGAGTTCGACCGCGCCACCGGACAGACGCTCGACCGGAACAACATCTCGCTCGACGAGGCGTTCCGTGGCTCGGTTTCGCGGTCGCCGTCACCGATCCCGTGACTCAGCCGTAACATTGTAAGTTCTCTCACTGAGGAACGCGTGTAGCACTCGTGTTCCACTAAGGTACGCGCTTTATCGTTTTGGTACAAAATCTTGACACCGGCGTGCCAATTTTGCGCGGCCACCCCTCATGGACCCCTGTTTACTGCTTGAAAAATCATCAACTAGAGTTTGGCGCGAGGATTGCTCTTGGTCATGGCGTGATAAGAAAAGCACAGGCTCAAGGTGAGACGATTGAATCCGCGTTGTTTCCCACGCCACACAGTCACCTCTGTTGAGTTTCCTCGAAGTCTCCTCTGAATTCCTCACAATCGCCCCTTGAGCCTGGATCGCTTAACGTGATCCAGGATTCCAGCCGATCTCCGTACTGTGAATAAAGAAACACTCGATCAAGTGAGTTTCGGTCTGGACCTGGTGCACCTGGCCGTCCATTTGGGCAGCTTCGAGTCGCCTGATGTTCCGGCAGAAGTCGAGCAGTTCAAAGTCGCTTTGAGGCAGATTGCCATCCTCAAATACCCAGGGGAGACGAAAACGTAGATTCTGCGCCATGTTGCCCCGGCTGGCTCGTTGTCGGTAAAGCCATCAACCGGGTGGCTCGCTCCGGTGAGCTACGATAGTCGTATGGCTAAAGGCCTGTTCGAGGTCGAATGTCCGTGCTGCCAGACGGTGCTTAAGATCGATCCGGAAACGCGCGCCGTGATTACGCACAAACTTCCGGAGAAGCCGCCACCCATCGAGGACCTTGCCGCCGCTGTCGCCAAGCTAAAGGGCGAAGCCGGGCGCCGCGATGAAGTATTTCGCAAGCAGGTTGAAGCCGAGAAATCGCGCGGAGCCGTACTGAACAGCAAGTTTGACGAACTCCTGCGGCAAGCCAAAGAAAATCCCGACCTCACTCCGCCAAAGCGCGATATCGATCTGGATTAACCGGCTGACCTGGCGTCTTCCCGGCTGCGTCAGCGAGCGTCCAGGAACTCGCGCGCGACATCCACCAGCGGACGGTGCTTTCCATCCACTTGGTAGTTCAGTTTCTGCATAGTCTTGTCGGTCAGTTTGCCGGCGAGTTCGTTGAGGGCTTCGCGCATCCCGGGATGCGCCGCCAGTGAATCGGCCCGCACCACGGGAGCAGCTTCGTAAGGCGGGAAATAGTGCCGATCATCCTGAAGGACCATGACATCTAACACGGCGAGCATGCCATCGGTGGCGCTGGCCGCGATCATATCGACCTGATGCTGCTCGAGCGCGCGGTAAAGCAGTCCCAGATCCATGGTTTTCACCTGGCCCTGGATCCTTAACCCATAGGTTTTCACCAGACCGGTGAGTCCATCGGGGCGCTGCAGGAATTCGTAACCCACGCCGAGCACCCAGTCGGTCTTATAGTGCGCCGATTCACTGAGCGTGCGCAGGTTTCCGCGCCGCGCCTCCTCACCCCTAACCACCATGGCGAACGAATTGTTGAACCCGAACGGTTGAAGCCATTCCAGGCTCCAGCGCTTCTTATAGGACTCACGCACTTCGCTTAGTACACGCGAAGCATCCGATGAAACCGGCAGTTTCAAAACAGCAGTGAGCGCGGTGCCCGTGTACTCGGGGTACACATCGATCTCGCCGTTCACCAGGGCCTGATGGGCCAGCAGCGTGCCGCCGAGATTCAGCTTGCGCGCCACTTTCCCGCCGAGGCGCCGCTCGAGTTGCTGCGCCATGATCTCACCCAGTATGAGTTGTTCGGTGAAATTCTTCGATCCCACGACGATAGGCTGCGGGCCGGAAGAACAGCCGCAAGCCAGGACGACCGCGATCAGACCGGCGATAATTTTCGTTCCAGCCATCCCAGTCCTCCATCTGCGGCCAGGGCTATCACTGCCGCCGGAATCGCGCCTGCCAGGATTTGCGCGGTATCCACCGTCGAAATTCCGCGAAAGATAAAAACGCCGAGTCCGCCGCCTCCGATGGCCGCGGCAATTGTGGCCGTGCCGATGGTTGTGACTGTGGCCACTCTCACGCCCGCGAGTATCGTGCGCAAGGCCAGCGGCAGCTCGACTTCCCAAAGGACCTGCCGCCCGGTCATACCCATGGCCACCGCCGACTCGCGCACCGCCGGGTCGACGCCCAGAATTCCGACCAGCGTGTTGCGCATCACCGGCAGCAGCGCATAGAGCACTAGCGCGACGATGGCTGTGCGTTTTCCAATGCCGCCGATCAGTGGCACCGGGATGAGGAAACCGAACAGTGCCAGACTCGGAATGGTCTGCAGCACATTGGCAAAGCCCAGCACCCAGCCGCGCATGCCGGCGCGTCGAGTTAGGCCCACACCGGTCGGGATGGCGATGGCGGACGCGATCAACATGGCCACCAGCACCAGTTCGAGATGCTCGATCGTAAGTGAGACGATCTCACTGAGCAGGCCGGCGGGCATCGCTCTCCGTGTCGCTTTCCAATTTCCAGTCGAGGCAAGCCAGGAAAGCGCGCGCCTCAGCGGACCCTTCCTGCAGAAATTCCTGTGGCGTGGCCATCATCTCCAGGCGGCCGGCGCGCATTAACCCGATACGCGTGCCGAGCATCAACGCCTCGCGCACATCGTGCGTGACAAAGATCGCGGTCTTGCGCAGCCTCTTCCGCAGCGCCAGGAACTGCCGCTGAACGTCGAGCCGTGTTACCGGATCGAGAGCGCCGAACGGCTCGTCGAACAATAGTACTGGCGGGTCCGCCGCCAGCGCGCGCGCCACACCCACGCGCTGGCGCTGGCCGCCGGAGAGCTCGCGGGGATAGCGGCCGGCGAATTCGTCCGGCGCCAGATCCAGTTGCGTCAGCAGTTCGCCGACGCGCGCGCGAATCCGGTCCGCCGGCCATCCTTCCAGGCGCGGCACCAGGCCGATATTCTCGGCAACGGTGAAGTGCGGGAACAGGCCGGTCTCCTGAATCACGTACCCGATCCTGCGGCGCAGGCGGATGGGGTCCCACGCGGAAGTAGGCCTGCCTTCGACCAGCACTTCGCCCGCGGTGGGCGCGATCAGCCGGTTCACCATCTTGAGAGCGGTGGTCTTGCCCGAGCCGCTGCGCCCAAGCAGCACCAGTGTCTCTCCGGCATTCACCGTGAAGCTCAGATGTTCGAGGATTCCGAAGCGTCCTGCATCGCGAGGAACCGAGTAGGTAATCCCCCGAAATTCCACCACGGCGATCATGAGACAGCGAGGAACAGGCTTTCCGCGAAAGGCCACTCCTCATCCACCCACTGGGCCTCGCAGGAAAAACCGGCGCTCTGCGCCATGGTTGCGACGTCCTCCGCGCGAAACTTGTGCGAGGATTCGGTCCAGATGGTTTCGCCGGCTTCCATTGTGACGGTCATGGCGGCCTCGCGAATTCTTGCCTGCTGCCGGCATTTCGACCGGACATACATTTCAATCCGCTGTTTTCCGCGGTTATATATGGCCTGGTGCTCGAAATCGGAAATCATGAACTCGCCGCCCAGCTCGCGGTTGATTCTCGCCAGCACGTTCAAATTGAAAGCGGCGGTAACGCCAATAGGATCGTTGTAAGCGATGAGCAATTGATCGACGGGCTTGACCAAATCGGTGCCCAGAAGCAGCGCATCGCCGGGCGCCAGGCGTTCACGCACCTGCGTCAGAAATTTCTGCGCTTCCTCGCGGTCGAAATTCCCAATCGTGCTGCCGAGAAAGAGAACCAGCACCGCCTGCCCGCGCTTGCGGCGCGCGGCGACCGACGTCAATCCTTCGATATAAGACTGGTCAACCTCCTCCATGGTTACGCCACGGATGCGGCCCAATTCGCCGCGGCACTTGACCAGCGCGGTGCGCGAGATATCGATCGGGTAGTAGTGGAGAGCGCGACGCGCCGCAAGAGCTTCGAGTATCCAGCGTGTTTTTCTGCCCGAGCCGCTGCCCAGCTCACTGACCAACAACGACGATGGAAGCTTGCCCGCGAGTTCAGCCGAGTGCGACTCCAGGAGCCGGGCATCCGCACGCGTCAGCCCGTATTCCGGCAGTACCGTAATGGCCTCGAACAGCGCCGCGCCAATTTCGTCATAAAGATATGAGGAAGGCAGCTCTTTCTGGCCGGTCTTACCTAGCCCGGCGCGGACGTCGCGGATGAATTCGGTACGGGCGGCGTGCTCCATGCCAGACGCAAACATGCAAGAGTTTTTAAGTGTAGCAGGTCAAGGGCGCCGAGCCGCTATTCGGGTTTGAAGTGTTAGAATGCACTGGCCAGATCCTGTTTTCGACCTTAATGACATTTCAACTGCCAGTCGAATCAAGGAGTTCCCGTAAACGATTTTCTGGAGTCTAGATGATCTCATCTAATAGATATTGCCGCGTAATATTGCTCAGTGTCCTGGCTCTAACTGCCTGCCGCAAATCCGGGCCTCCGTATAGCGTCGCTGATGCTCTCAAGACTTTCAAAGTGGAGTCCGGTTTCCACGTCGAGAAGTTTCTCGCCGAGCCCGATGTCGAATCTCCCGTGGCTATGGATGTCGACGAAAACGGTCGCGTTTATGTCGTCGAGGATCGCGGCTATCCGCTCAGTACCGACAATCCCCTGGGTCGCGTAAAGATGATCGAGGATACCAATGGCGACGGCATCCCGGACCATGTGACGATCTTCGCCGACAAGCTCGTCATGCCCACCGGCGTGATGCGCTGGAAGAAAGGGATTCTCGTCACCGACGCGCCCAACGTCTGGTATTTCGAAGACACTAATGGCGACGGCGTGGCCGATGTACGGAAGCTTGTGCTAACCGGTTTCGCCGTTACCAACCCCCAGCACACGGTGAACAATCCGGTTTACGGTCTGGATAACTGGATCTATATCGCTCATGAAGGCCCCGCGACTGCCATCATTTACAAAAAGCAGTTCGGTGATCGTGGATCGGACATTCGATTTCCGGAGCGGCCCGATCTCCCTGGCCTGACGGAACACAATCGCAACGTGCGCATGCGCCCGGACACGTATCAGTTGGAAGCACTGTCGGGCAGCTCGCAATATGGGCACGCATTCGACGATTGGGGTCACCATTTCACGACCAACAATTCCGATCATGCGCGCCATGAGGTGATCGCGGCGCGTTACCTGGAGCGCAATCCCGATCTGCCGGTCTTTTCGGCCATGCAGCAGATTCCGGATCACGGCGCCGCGGCGAAAGTCTATCCCATCACGCTGCATCCACGGTTCGAACTGCTCACCGAGGTCGGCCAATTCACCTCGGCGTGCGGCATCACGTGCTATCACGGGTCTCTTTTCGTCGCGGAGCCCGTGCACAACCTCGCGCATCAGGATCTGCTTTCGGATGCGGGCGGAACGTTCATCGCCAAGCGCGCGCATCCGGATGTCGAGTTCCTGGCTTCGACCGATGCCTGGTTCCGGCCGGTGAATTTTTACGTGGGTCCCGATGGCGCGCTT
>DATLVQ010000919.1:0-3180 GCA_035577325.1 Bryobacteraceae bacterium
CGAACCCTAAGATTGTCTGGCGGCTTCGCAGGTGCAGATGTCAGAGGAATTCCGACCTGCTTGTCTGCAGCTGCGGAGACCGGCGTGCTTTGCTACGTCGAGTCAGCCACAGCCGACCGTTGGCACTTCACTTGACCTCGACGACGACCTTGCCCCTGGCGTGTCCCTGGGCCAGGTATTCAAGCGCTGCCTTTGCTTGCTCGAACGGGAATACCTTGTCCAATCACAGGGCGGATGCGTTCTGACTTGAGCAGTTGGCCGGTTTCTGCGAGCTGATTGCCATCGGGGCGCGCAAACAGAAATGAGTAGGTGAGTTCCCGCTTCTTCTCAAGGCGCTTGTTCTTGCGGCTCATCAACCTGAACACGAAAGTCAGGACGAAGTTCAGCCCTCGAGCGCGAGCGAATGCCGCGTCCAGCGGCCCGACCAGAGAGACCATCGTCCCGCGCGGCTTGAGGATGTCGACGGATTTCTCTAGCGCGTCCCCCCCCGGACAGTGCCAAGCACCGCGTCGTATCCCTCCTTCTATATGATCTTGATGATGACCTTACCCTTTGCACGTCCCGTTTCGACATAAACCAAAGCCTCCCGGGTTGACTCGAATGGGAAAACCCGATCGATCACGGGCCTTATTGCACCTGCCTCGATGAGCTTGGCGATGTGGCCTAGCTGGTCTCCATCGGCACGCATAAAAAGGAATGAATAGCTGACGTCATGACGTCTCGCCGCCTTTCGGATGCGATGGCTTAGAAAGCGCATCGCCGCTTTCAGGAACCAGGAGGCACCCATCTGTTTAGCAAATTCAGGATCGGGTGGACCGGCGATCCCGATGAGCTTCCCACCCGCCTTGAGCACTCGCAGTGATCTTTCGAGCGTATTTCCGCCCTGCGTATCCAGCACCAGGTCGCAGTCTTTCAGCACGGCGGCAAAGTCGTCTTTCTTGTAATCGATGACGATATCCGCGCCAAGTTGCTTCATCAATCCGGCATTCGCGGCGCTCGCTGTCGTCGCGACGGTCGCGCCCAGATGCTTGGCCAGTTGAATGGCAAAGGTGCCAACGCCGCCCGAGCCGGCATGTATCAGTACCTTTTGCCCTTTCTTCACTTGCCCTTTTTCGACCAGCGCTTGCCAAGCGGTCAAGCCCACCAGCGGGATTGAAGCCGCTTCTTCCATAGTGAGTGTTTTGGGCTTGAGGGCTACGCCGTCTTCCTTGACCGCGATGAATTCCGCGAAGGTGCCGATCCGATCTTTGTGCGGTCGCGCATAGACTTCATCGCCCGGCTTGAATCGCCGCACGCGCGATCCAACGCGGACAACAACTCCGGCCAGATCATTGCCCAAAATCAGCGGCAAACGATAGGGCAAAATGAGCTTGAACTCTCCATCCCTGATCTTTGAATCGAGAGGATTCACGCCAGCGGCGTGAATCTGGATCAATACGTCGTCCTCACGCAGCTCCGGAACCGGCATATCGCCGGCCCGTACGCCATTCTTGCGTCCATATCGATCGACGACGAATGCCTTCATCATGGTTCGTTGTTCCTTGCCAGTTTCACGTTGCGTTAAGTAATTCCGTCTACGTTGTGAGCCGCAGATCTTTGCGAATGCCGGCGTCTACCACGCCCGCGGGCGCAAATCTGCGTAGCAATCGCAGACGGCTGGCGAGTCCACCGGCTGCGTAGCGGAGTTTCGGACGAGCCGCGAGAGCCGCCTGCAGTACGGTCTCGGCCACAATCTCGGGACCGTCAGCACCCTCGACCACTTCCTTGACTCGCTTATCCACGGCCGAGCGCACCTCGCCGTACTCGTCGAGGGGGGCGTCGGGCGCCATGAAGTTCGCGTCGAAAGGCGTCTTGATGTAGGCAGGCTCAATAACCGATACCCGGATGCCCATTGTGCGCAATTCATGGTCGAGCGACTCTGAATACCCTGCAACCGCGTGCTTGGTGGCGGAATAGAGCGCCATATAGGGCATGGGTAAGAAACCCAGCACGGAGCCGATGTTGATGATGCGGCCGCTACCTTGTCGCCGCATATGGGGCAACACGGCGCGCGTCATACGGATAATCCCGAAGAAGTTCGTATCGAAGATCGCACGGGCCTGGTCAAGCGAACTCTCTTCCGCAGCGGCAGGGGCGACGCCGAAGCCAGCGTTGTTCACCAGCAGGTCGATGCGGCCGTCCAGGCGCAGTACTTCCTTGACGGCAGCTTCGACTGATTCTTCGCTAGTCACGTCAAGAGGCAGCATCTCGAACGTCCGCTGGCCGGCTTGTGCGCCGCGTCGGCTCGTGCCATAGACCTTGTATCCGGCCTTCGCGAGGCGGTTTGCCGTGGCTTCGCCGATGCCTGACGAGGCGCCCGTCACGAGCGCTATTCCGTTTTTCATAATGTCTTTCCGGTAGTGAGGAATGTCTTTACATGGTTGGTCGAGCGTTTATCTTGTCGAGAATATGATGATCATCATATTTATGGTCCAGCAGAAACGCACGCCGGATGCGCGCAGTTACTCCTCAATGGGTGCGAATTTTTTCAATGCGGCTTCAAGAAAACTGTCCGACAGCTTGGGGTCGTCGACGGCGCGTGCCAGCACCATGGTGCCGACCATAGTGGCAACGGTCATAAGTGCCTGTTCATGCGAGCCCGGTTGCCCCCAATCGGGCAATTGACGAGCAACGACATCAATCATCTCCTTGATGCGGCGGGTGGCCGCGCGTCGCACGACCGGCGCCTGGCGCGGCATCTCCGAGCCAAGGGCGGAGACCGGGCAGCCCGTTTCTATGGCTTCACGATGCTCCTTCGACAGATAGGCGCGCACCATCGACGGCAATGCCTGCTCCGGCGGCACAGATGCTGCGATTTGCTCCGACAGGGCCACCGCCTCCGAGCCGGCGCGATCGGCAGCTTCGGCAAGCAGTGCCTCGCGCGACGGAAAATGGGCATAAAAGCCACCATGAGTCAGGCCGGCCTCCTTCATGATGTCTGCCACGCCCGTCCCGTCATAGCCGCTGCGCCGAATTGCGCGCGCGGCAACCTCGACGATGCGCTCGTGTGTGATTTCCTTGCGGCTGGCGGGTTTCCGATTTTTAATCGATGATTTTTGCATGATGGTCATCATATCCCATTTCGGCACAATTTGCAGAACGGCGTAATCTCGATGCAGATCAAGGCCTCCACTAGTGGGA
>DATLVQ010000920.1:0-2053 GCA_035577325.1 Bryobacteraceae bacterium
TCGAACCGAGAATCACGTTGGCCAAAAAGATCCTCCTACATCCGCCCTTCGATCTGCTTGATGGCGTTTTGCGCGGCGCGGGAGAGGTCGAGCGCTGGCATCAAGCCGAAGCCTCGTCCGCCGGGCGTGGCGCTTTCTGATTTAGCGGCGAGCGCGCGCAGGGCGGGAAGGTCGGAAGCATTGCCGAGGTCGCCGATGGCGCGGAGCGCGGCCAAGCGGAGGGGCACATCTCGCGTCGCCATCATCCGGTGGGCGACCGGGAGCACGCTCGGGTCGTCGAACTCGACGGCGCGGCTTAGCGCCATGGCGGCAATTGGGCTGCCGCCCTCGGCAAGGCTCAACAGGTATGGCAACACGGCGCGCTCCTGATAGAAAGTAAGCCCCTCGAAGGCGTTGCTCGCCACCGTCAGGTTTGGATCACGGGCAGTGCGGGTAAGTAGATTCATCAGCTCCGGTTTGGCGAATGCGCCTAATTCGCGGACGGCGGCGGCGCGCACTTCGGGATCGTCGCCCGCAACCGCGGTCTTGAGTTCATCGACGGCACCGGCTTCGCGAAGGTTGCGCACTGCGCACGCGCGAACCAGCGGGCTTTCGAGCGCACGGACCATGGCCGCTACCTCTTCGGGCGAGCGCGCGCCGCGCAATGCGAAGCAGGCGTCGTTGCGCTGGGCGATATTGAGCTTCGGGTCCAACATGCGGGATACAGGGGAATCTTGCGCGCTCAGCATCAGGCACGCCGCACTCGCAATACTGAAGACAAAGATGGCCGTTTTCATTTCTTAAGCTCCGATCAGAGTCGAAGAACAATTAGTTACGCGTGCGGCCTGGTAGAACATCGTCCAGGCCGCGACGGTAACCAGCGAGACAACCTGTCAAAAAGTCGGTTTTCCCTGCCCGTTGGTGCCGTCCTGCTGGCTGTGTGCAAAGCCGGCATGGGGCGGCGCATGAAACGGGAAGCGATCCAGGTACGGGACATCGTTGGAATTGACGCCATCGCCCAGTTGATTGTTCGGCGCGCCGCCGAACCCCGGCACCAGCACGCCGGCGAGGGCGCGGAACCCGATATCGACTACGTCGTCACCGATGCGGCGGCCGCCAAAAGGCCAGCCTGCATTATCGCCTCCGAGCGGACCGAGGCGGCTCTGCATGGCCGCTGGCACTGGCGGAATGGCGAGGTCGATGCGCGTGATATCAGGCACGTAAACGCCAAGCAGGTCATGGCGTGGGGACGGCGGTACTTTCAATCCAAAGACGCCGTGCAGAACTGCCGAGGCAAATACGGGATCGCCGATGTACGCGGCAAACTGCTGATCGTCGGCGGGCGCGCTGCGGTTCCATTTGTCTTTGAGCGGCAGCGGAATCAGGGCTTCCACGGTCAGCGGATTGCCGACGCGGTCCACCTGCACCCAATTGCCGACATTGATCGGATCTTGATTGCCGGGCCGGATCGTCACTTCCTGGCGCAGCGTGGTGGCCCAGCCGGCGATCTTGGCATTGGGAGAGGTGGAAGCTGTTGGCATTTTGCCGTCAACGGTGATAGAAGAAATGGGCATTTCCACGGCGATCAGGCTGATGTTGTAGCCGGCGAAACCATCCACCGCCTTGGGATACGCGGAGCCGGGAGCCGTGTCAGCGGCGCCCGACAGCACCGGCGCGGGAGCGCGGAAATTCAAGAAGTCGAAGGTTGCGCCGCTATCAAAATAGAAGGCGTCATCGCGCGGACCGGCGAAGACGCGCATACCATTTTGCAGCTCAAACACCGAGGGCTGGCCGAGCTTGTTTTCATAATCGGGCGTAGCCTTTGGCCCTTGATTGGGCGGCGCCACGGTGAGCGGATGGCCGTGTTTGTCATAGGCATAGGCGAGTTCCGTTCCCGTTTTGAGGTTGCGCACCATGACCGTATACGTCTGGTACAGCAGGATACCCGGGCTATCGATGGAATCGATTACGCCAAAGTAGGAAAGAAATGTCTGGTTCGGCCGGAGCTGCGTGTTGAAGCGGAAATCGATCTGAAGATCGGGGTTGCCGTCGAGCCCGCGGGAGTTGTTGATGT
>DATLVQ010000921.1:0-4283 GCA_035577325.1 Bryobacteraceae bacterium
GTACTGGCTGATTCTCTACTGGATGTACCGGCGGAAACTGTTTTTGAAGATTTGAACAAAACAGCTGTCAGGCGGCGGCTGCCTGCCTAGTGTCGCGCGGGAGCCGGAAGATTCGCGGCGAGCGCGGATCCATTTACCGGGGTGCGGGCGTCACCTTCATGCGTTTTTTCGAAGCGCGCGGTGAAGTGAAACGCGCTCCCCTCGCCCGGGGAGCTTTCCACCCAGATCTTGCCATCCATGAGCTGGACCATGCGCGAGCAGATCGCGAGTCCCAGGCCGGTACCGCCGTGTTTCCGCGTAGTCGAGCCGTCTACCTGACGGAAGGCGTCAAATATCACCTGCTGTTTATCGGCTGGGACGCCTGGGCCGCTGTCAGACACGGTGAAGTGAAGCACCATCGATTGATCATCGGCAGTCTCTAGGACTGTCTCCACCGCGATCCATCCATGCGCGGTAAACTTCACCGCGTTGCCGATAAGGTTCAGCAGGACCTGGCGTACGCGGATGGGATCGCCCACCACCACATGGGGGATGTTCGGCGCCAGCATGCGCCGCATTTCCAGTCCTTTTTGCGTAGCGGCAGCAGTGAACGTCTTCACGGAATCATGCAGGCATTGCTGGATGGAGAAGGGAATACGCTCCAGTTCCATGCGGCCGGCTTCGATTTTGGAGAAGTCCAGGATGTCATTTAGCACGCTTAACAGCAGCTCGGCCGAGGTCATCAGATCCCGCAGGCATTCCTCACGCTCGGCTTCCTCGGTGGCGCCGAGCGCCAGCTCCGCCATGCCAAGAATTCCGTTCATAGGCGTGCGAATCTCATGGCTCATGTTGGCGATGAATTCGCTCTTCAGCCGGTTGGCCTCTTCGGCGCGCGACTTTTGCAGGAGCACGTTGGATTTTTCGAGCTGGAGCTCATGGGTCCGCTGCCCGACCGCCGCCTCCAACCGGCGCTGTTCCTCCCGCATATGCGCTACTCGCCAGCGAAACGCGAGCCGGACGGCCAGCAGTACCAGCATTAGTTGGAGCACGCTCGCCCACCACGAGCGCCACCACGGCGGGCGGACACGGAACGAGAAAGCGGCAGGCTGGGGACTCCATACGCCTTTGGAACTCCGCGCCAGGACTTCGAAGGTGTACGATCCGGCCGGAAGACTGGCGAAGCGTACCTCGCGCTGGCTCGTCTGAACCCAACCCTCATCCAGCCCTTTGAGCCGGTAGCGGAACCGCACGCTCCCTTCGTTCAGAAAACTCAAGCCGGCGAAGCCGACGACCAGCGTATGATCGTGGTAGGGAATTTCGAGGTCCGGCAACGGCTTGACTGCATGTTCGCCGAACTGTACGGACATCACCACGACGGGCGGCGGGACTGTGGTTTCCCCGTCCGCAGGCACGTGAAAGCGTGAAAAGCCCCGGCTGGTGCCAACCCACACGCCGCCGTCGCGACCCGCAAACAACGCGTGGCCCACGCAGTCATCCCAGAGCAGTCCATCAGCCTGGCTGTAGTGCCGCCACTCCTGGCCATCAAACAAGTCCACGCCATCGTTAGAACTGGCCCACAGCCATCCGCGTGCATCGGTCACGAGCGAAGCTATTTCATCGGATTTCAGTCCGTTTTGTTCCGTGAAGTGCTTCCAGTGGGGGCGGTCCCCATCCAAAGTGAGCCGCGAGAGGCCAACGGCTGCGGAGTAGCTGACCCAGATGCCATCGGACGTTTCCGCGAGACTGTCCAAGCTGTCCTGCTTCAGTCCGTCCTTTTCGGTGAAGCGCCTCCACCGGTCGTGGTCCTTGCACAGCAAGCCGCGAGATCCGGAAAACCACCACCGCCCGTTGGAATCGATCAGGACTTGGCCGAACGTTTCTTCGGAGGAACTCAACGGCAGAATCTGGCGCTCAAACCTGGCCGCCGCATCCGCGCTGGTGCTGCGAAACAGCGAACCGTGAGTGGTGACCCAGAGGCGCTGATCCGGATCGAGCACGATTCCGGTCACCCAATTGTCGTCACTTCGCGAGCCGAGCGAGTACTGGCGAATCCTGCCGCTCACGGGTTCGAGCCGCGAAATGCCGCCGGGCGCGCCGCCGATCCAGATGGCTCCATCCGCGCTTGAGGCGATGGCGCGGACTTTGCTGCCCGCCAGGCCATTCTGTGCCGACCATACTCGTGACAACTTGCCGTCGGCGCCGAATCGCTGCAAGCCGTTCTCAGTTCCTACCCACAGAGTCCCGGAGCGGTCTTGATGAATGGCCTGCGCATTGCTTCCGGCCAGACCCTCGGAGCGGGTCCACGACTGCCATTCGTCGTACCCTTGCCAGCGCGCCAGACCCGCCCCGGCCAGGCCAACCCAGACTGAACCTTCGCGGTCTTGCAGGAGACAGCAGGCTGGGTTCGTGGGAAGACCCTGCTCGATGCCGATGGTTTCCCACCCGCGCGCGGTCATGTAACTGAGCCCCGCTTCCGTGGGTGCAAATAAACGCCCGCTGCGGTCCAGGTGAAGCGACGCCATGTCCATGGCATGCGCCAGTCCGTAATCGTGGGTCACGAACAGCTTGGCGCCCTTCGGACGCATCAGGAGCCGGCGCACGCTGCGGATCCAGAGATTTCCTTCCCGGTCCGTAAGGATTGCATCCCAGCGGTCGGGCAGCACGCCAGCTTCTTCGCCGAAAACGTGCATGCCGTCCGGATCCATGTTGCACAGCCTGTCGCCGCAGCCGAACCACAGGACGCCAGCCGGATCGAGATGCACGCTATACGCGGCCGTGTCCGCGATCTTCGGGGGATTGGGATAACGCCGGAACTTGAGATCGGCGCCGCCAGGTTCCCCCACGTACAAACCTTTGCTGG
Source organism: Bryobacteraceae bacterium (assembly GCA_035577325.1). Lineage (GTDB taxonomy): Bacteria > Acidobacteriota > Terriglobia > Bryobacterales > Bryobacteraceae > QHXW01. Next base: position 2,840 of record DATLVQ010000921.1, read on the forward strand.
TTGCCAAGTACAGCTTTCCGCGTGCATCGGACACCATGGCGGAGCGGCCGTTGATGTGGATCCTTCCCGGTGGATCGACGAACTCGACATGGTCGCCGCGCAAGCGCGCCAGTCCATCTTGAGTGCCGATCCAAAGAGTCCCGTCCGGAGTCGCAGCCAGTGCATCGATTACGTTAGTTCCCGTGTCCGCTTCTAGAAATCCGGTAAAATGCGCGCCGTCGTAACGGAATAGGCCTGTCGCTGTGCCGACCCAGATGAATCCGGCGCGGTCCTGCGCCAGTGAATGGACGTCGGTGTCCTTCAGGCCCTGGCTGTGACTGTAGTATCTGAAGCGATAACGCTGGGCAGAAACCTGGGCAGGCGCGGCGAGCGACACTACGAGCGCTATGATTTGGAGACACTTCGCACGAGTCAACGCTGCGCGCGGCACAATAGAAAACCCCTACACTTCTATTGTTTAGGACGCCACACTTAAAACCAATACTTACTTTAGTGAGGGTCGAGGCAGGTAAAAAGCCTTAGGCCAACGTATTCACATGGGCTCGATTTATGGCATTACGTGACAAATGGCGCCGTGAATGCCGATCCCGCTACTCGATTTGTGCCGTGATCGAGGGCTGCCTACCCGCTTTATGCCCCCTGAAGGCACTCAGAGATTTCCTTTTCCTGAATCACACCCTGCTTGATTACCTTCCACGCGGGCTCGGTGACGTCGACCGTTGTGGCGCCCGCGCCGGCGCACATGCCGCCATCGAGCACCAGGTCCACGCGTCCGTCCATCATGCCGAAAACCTCAATGCCGCTGCGGCACGTGGGATGTCCGGAAATATTGGCGCTGGTGGAGATGAGCGGCTGGCCCATGGCGGCGACCAGCGCGTTGGCCACTGCGGATCTCGATTGCCGTAGCGCCATCCTCCCGGTGTTGCCGGTGACCTTGAGTGGAATCTTTTCCGAAGCGGGTACGATGAGGGTCAAGGGTCCCGGCCAGAAACGTCGCGCGAGCAAGAAGAAGCGGTTAGAAAGATCCTTGGACAGCTCTTCAGCCATGGTAATGTCGCCGATCAGCAGCGGCAGCGAGCGGTGAATCTCGCGGCCTTTGGCCAGGAAGACGCGGTTGACGGCGCGCAGATTGAACGGGTCGGCGACCAGGGTGTATAAAGCGTCGGTCGGGATGGCGACGACCTTCCCGCGTCGCACGGCGGCGGAGGCGCGCTCGACCGCTTCGGACGCGGGCTCATCCGGATCGATTTCGATCAAGTCGGTGGCCACTGTAGGGTCAGCGTATCATAGCTGCAAGAGGACGACCCAGGAAACGCCATTCCCGGCGCGATACACTCTTGGGCATGCAACGCCGGACATTTCTGCTTTCGACGGCACTCTCCGCATCACAGATTCGTGGCGCGAACGAGCATATCCGCGGCGCCATCATCGGCAGCGGGGGACG
>DATLVQ010000922.1:0-5909 GCA_035577325.1 Bryobacteraceae bacterium
GAGCATGCGAGAGATTATGGACTGCTTCCGGCGTCGCAGCTTGAAGACAACACCGACTGGGCCAACTGGTTCGCCATCAATGCCTATGCCTGGGCGGGCGTGGATCGCACGGCGCAGGCGTTGAAGGACCTGCATCACCCCGACGCCTACCGCGTGGCGCAGGAAGCGGACGAATACAAGCGTGACTTGCGCGAGGCTGTGATTCGCGCGTCGGAGAGATCCCCCGCAGCGCGCATGCGCGACGGAACTTACGAGCCGTATGTTCCGGTGGAACCATTCCGACGGCTCCGCCTGTTCGGGCCGGCGAGGACCGCGTACTACACACGCTACGGCCATCCCGAGATCCGCCCCTTATTCCGGTTGTCGGCCGACCGTGAAGGCCTTTATGGCCCTATGATTCTCCTCAATCTGGGCGTGTTTGGCGTGCAGGAAGGCTTGGCTGACTGGGTACTGGACGATTGGGAAGACAATCAGACCCTTACCAGCGGGATGGGATTGAACGTCCACGGCCTCACGGATCAGAAATACTGGTTCAGCCAGGGCGGCATGGTCTTTCAGGCGAACCTGCAAAACCCCATCCTCGTTTACTTGAAGCGGCATGAAATTCCCGCAGCCATTCGGGGCATTTATGACAATTTCGTAGCGTGCCTCTATCCCGACGTCAATGCCTTCACCGAGGAGTATCACGAGTGGCGCTTTGGCAGCGGCCCGTTTTACAAAATTCCCGATGAAGCGCGCTTCGTGAACCGCTTGCGCGACATGCTGGCGCTGGAGGACGGCGATACGCTCTGGCTGGCCGGAGGGACGCCGCGGCGCTGGCTCGAATCGAAGGACGGAATCCGCGTAGACAACCTCGTCACCTACTTTGGCCCGGTGAGTTACACCATGCGTGCCGGCTCAGAGTCGGGGCTGATCGAAGCGGATGTCCAGATACCCACCCGCAACCCGGCTCACACCGTTTGGCTGGTGGTGCGCACGCCCAGCGCCCATATCCGAAGCGTGACGATCAACGGAAGCGCGTGGACCAAAATCGACGCCGCGCACGAAGCGATCGAGCTGCAGCCAGACCAGGGTCCGCTGAAGATTCAAGTTCGATATTAGGGATGGCTGAAACGGAGAAGAACCCTGAGCCGCACGTCAGGCAAGACCATAGCTTCGATGCCGGCATGGCTGTGGCTCTCGCTCCTCACTATCTTTCTGTGGGGCGGGTGGGGACTGCAGTCCAAGCTCATCGCGGAACGTATTTCGCCCTGGATGAATCAGGTGCTTTTTACGCTCGGACTTCTGCCCCTTGTGGTCTGGATACTGTTTTCTAAGAACCTGCACACGGGCGTTTCCCTGCCGAAAGGGGGCGCTTACGCTTTCGTCACAGGTATTCTTGGGGGCACGGGTAACATCGCGTTCATCGCCTCCATGGGAGTGGGCGGGAAAGCCGCGATCGTTGTGCCGTTCGTCGGCCTCGCACCGTTAGTGACCGTAATCCTTGCGAGAGCGGTTCTTCACGAGAAGATCACCCGCGCCCAGATCGCGGGACTGGCGCTGGCGCTGGTGGCCATTTACCTGTTGAGTTTCTGACATGCAGAACTGGATCTGGCTGGCAATCATAGCGCTGGTGTTTTTCGGAATTACCGGTGTAACCCAGAAGCTCAGTACGAACTACATCGCCTTTGAGCTTTCTTTCCTGTGGTTCTGTGCGGCTTTCTTCGTGATCGCCGGCGCCATTGCGGCGACCATGCAGCTCGACTGGCACGTGACTCCGTCTCTGGTGGCCTTCGCGGCGCTGGGCGGTCTATTGAACGGACTGGGTGCGCTTACGAGTTTTGCGGCATTTGAAAAAGGAGGGAAGGCATCGGTGGTTACGCCGCTGATCAATTTGTACCCGTTGGTAACGGCAGCCGGCGCTTGGATGCTGCTTGGCGAACGGCTCACGCGGACACAAGTGGCTGGAATTCTGGCCGCCCTCATTGCCGTGGTTCTCTTATCGCAGGAGGGGGAGGCGAGTACAAAATAATCAGCGTGCGGTGTGACAACAGATACTCAGGACATCATGAAAATTACCGCCATCGAAGCCATTCACCTGCGCGTTGAAGATCCCAACATAGGTCTGTTTGACGGGTCCTACGACGACTGCGTCATTCGCGTGCGAACCGACGAGGGCATCACGGGAATCGGGGAGGTGGAGTCGCTGGCGCCTGCCATTCAGGCCCTGATTCGTGCGGCTCCGGCGCACAATCACGCGCGCGGACTTGGCGAACTGTTGACCGGGCGGGACCCATCGAATCCCGAAGAGCTTTGGCATCTCATGTACGACGCAACCGACTATATCGGTCGGCGCGGCCTCGTCATGCACGCCATTGGCGGAATTGATATCGCGCTCTGGGATATTAAAGGACAACTGGAGAGCAAGCCAATCGCGGAACTGCTCGGCGGAGCGCACCGTGACCGCATCGAGGCCTACGGGACGATTTACCCCATGGCCCGCACGGTCGCGGGAGTGGAACGCCAGGTGGAGGATGCGCTACGCCGTCTGCGACTTCGTAATATCAAATTCGCCGCGGACCCCTGGTGGATGGATGATCTCGACCAGACGGCCCGCCTGCTTCGGGCCGCGCGCCGCGTGCTGGGGACAGCAGGCGGTATGATCATCGACGCCGCGCTCTCATATAGAACGGCGGAAGAAGGGCTGCGGCTGGTGCCCATCTTCAAAGAGGTGGGTGTGATGTTCCTCGAGGCTCCTCTACCGCTGGACGACATCGAGGGCCATGCGCGCATGGCCGAAGCGGGTCTGGCGCTGGGAGTGGGTGACCTGGGATTGACGCACGCCGATGAGTTCATCGAGGCTATGGACCGGGGCCGGGCATCAATTTGCCAGCCGGACATCACCATGGTCGGCGGCTTCACAGGAATTTGCAAGGTCGCACGGGCGGCCCGCGAACGGCAGAAACGGGTCATTACCCACGGTTACAAGACCAATATCGAGATCGCCGCGAATCTCCATTTTTTGGCGAATCACTGGACCGAGGAACTTCTCGAGTACTCCACCAGCAAATCACCACTGCGGTGGGAAATGACGCAAGAGCGGATCGAAGTGGGCCACGATGGTACTGTTGAAGTTCCCCGTGGCCCCGGACTGGGGGTGCACTTGAATGAGCGAACGGTGGAGAAATTCCGGATCTTATGAGGCAGCCGTTGCTTCTTTGAGGAGATGTCGCCTGAGGTTCCGGTCTGCCATGCCCGGATCAAGGCTTATACAGCGCCGGTAGCCGTTTGTCTCTACGCCTTTCTTCAGAACCTCGTGCTTGCGGGATGCCTGCTGGAGCCGATAGAGCTCTGGCCTGCGCAATCCCTCCAGTAGTGCGCGTCGGACTGTGGATCTCAAACAGTGCATTCTCCCAGAGATCCTGGTAGCCAGGGGCGATGTTGAGTGTAGTGTGTGAGCCTCACTCATTTGTTCCGGATTCAAAAGGTCGAGGTGAGTCCGCCATCCACCACGAGCGTGTGGCCGGTCACGTACGAGGAATCGTCTGACGCCAGGAAAACGGCGACGCGGGCCACCTCTTCGGGCTGGCCCACACGCCCCAGCGGCACTTTGCGACGGCCCACATACCAGTCTTTGAACAGCTCTGTCTCCGTTTCATCTACTCCGTTCACGATGGACATGGAGGTATGAATGAAACCGGGAGCGATGGCATTGGCCAGAATGCGGTACGGTGCCAATTCAACCGCCAGCGACTTTGTGAAACTCACCAGAGCACCTTTTGCCGCGACATAGGAGCCCGCGCCACCATCGGTGGCCATCGCCTGAACCGACGCAATCGTGATGATACGGCCATGACGCTGCCGCACCATATACGGAGCTACCAACTTGGAACCCCAGTACACTGCTTCCAGATTCAGTTGCTGTACTTCGCGCCATTGCTCGAGAGTGTCACTCAGGATGTCTCCGGGGCGCCACACCGCCGCGTTATTGACCAGCCCATCGATTCGGCCGAATTTCGATGCCACCTGCTCCACGCAGCTTCGATACGCCTCCTGGTCTGTGAGATCGAGAACGTGCGCCGACGCTTTGCCGCCGGCTTGCCCGATTTCTTCACATACCTTCCCGACTTCGGCCTTGCGATCCAGCGCGGCGACAATGGCGCCCTCCTTCGCAAATTCGCGAGCAATAGCGGCCCCGATGCCCTGTGCCGCGCCCGTCACGATGCTGATGCGACCTGCAAGCTTCATTTCTCTGAACTCCGTCATCGGATGATGGCCAATCACAGAAATGATACTCCCAGCCCGTAGTGTTAAAGTCATCGGAAGCCATGAGCACCAAAATTTTCCGTACGACGGTTACCGGCAGCTATCCCAGACCCCAACAGCCGGGCGACACGTTAAGGAAGCCGGCGTTGTCCCGGGAGCAAGCCGACGAACTCATTCGCTGGGCCGTAACTGATCAGGTGGACGCCGGGCTGGATGTGGTAACGGACGGTGAAGGCCGCCGCGAGAACATGTACTACTTCTTTCAGAAGCGTCTCGAGGGCTTGAGCTTTGCCGAAATGAAGTATCGAAAATACGGGCCATTGGGGTTCGGTATCGAAATCGCCAAAGTCGTAAGCCGTTTGGGAAACCCGCATTTCGAGCTGGCGCGCGACTGGAGAGTGGCGCGCGACGCGGCCCCCGCGCATGTCGAAGTCAAGCTCACCTGCACTGGACCGCACATGCTTGCCAAGTTCTCGAATAATGCACGAACCGACCTGTACCCGACCGATCGCCATCTAGCTGAGGCCTACGCCGCACTGTTGAACGACCAGCTCAAGGAAGCTGTGCGTGCGGGCTGCGAGTTGATTCAGTTTGATGAGCCCGCATGGACTGCTTTTCCCGAAGAGTCCGTGTGGGCCGCCGAAGTCCTCAATCAGGCCAGTGCCGGTCTCGCTGTAAGAATCGGCTTGCACGTCTGTTGCGGCAACGCTTATCGCAAGCGCGCCTACACTACCCGCTACCAGGATCTGGCGGCTGCATTCCGCGTCGCCCGGCTCGATCAGGTGTGCCTCGAACACTGCACCCTCGGTTACGACATGATGACGCTGTGGGACATGTGGGATTTCAAGGGTGAATTCGCGGTGGGAGTGATCGACCAGCGCAGCGACGCGATCGAATCATTGGAGGAGATCGCGAACCGGGTGCGGCCGGCTCGAGTTCGTTTTCCGCCGGAACGGCTCCTTCTAACCTCAGAGTGCGGTTTCCAGCATGTGCCGCTCGAAATCACTAGAACGAAACTGCGTGCGCTGGTAGCGGGGGCGCGTTACTTGCGCGAGTCTCAATTCAGCGAGACTCCGGCGTAATTGGCGGCCGTCTGGCTGATCGTTTCGGTTCGCGCCGTGTCCTTACAGTGATGGGACTCGGCGGCGCCGCTTTCACGGGACTTACAGCACTTGGCGGACGTCCTCTGTTTTAGCATCTGGCTTAACAGAACCCAAAATGAAAGAAATAGAACATGCAATAAGGTGCGGTCAGGAGAGAGGCAGAGTTATCATAGCATCAGTCGGAATGCGCTTCTTTAACTCCCGTCCGTATGCCGTGCGTCTCATCCTCGTTCTCCATGCCGCATTGGTTTTCGCCCAACCTAAACCTGAAAAACGGGATAATGGCGCAACTTTTGAAACCAGCGTCCTCACGATTTTCCAGGCGAACTGCGTTCCTTGCCACGGCTCTGCCGTAAAGATGAGAGAACTGGACCTTAGCACTTTCGCGGGAGTCATGAAAGGCGGCGACGATGGTCCAGTCGTCACCCCCGGAAAACCTCAGGAGAGCCGCCTATACGAAATGGTGCAAAAAGGTGTGATGCCAAAGGGCGGGAAGCCGCTCCCTCCCGGCGAGATCGCCTCCATCCGCGAGTGGATCGAGGGCGGCGCGCGATCTCGGTC
>DATLVQ010000923.1:0-6181 GCA_035577325.1 Bryobacteraceae bacterium
GTGAAATGCGTGAATCGCAAACCAGCGGTGAGCGTCAGCCATGAAAACGCCTTGTACTGATCTTCCAGATAGATCGCTTCCTGGTGGCCGCTTGAGGGCCTGTCCTCGGCCACAAAATCGCCTGAGCCGTCGTGGGCGACCAGCTTAACGGATTCATCGTCACGCTGCCCAAAGCCGTAAATGCCCACGCGCGCGTTATGGCGCGCCGTCACCGCGCTGAGAGCCATCTGCGCGCCCGCATACTGCGATCCGCGGTGTTGGGAAGTGCTGATCGGTGTGCTGTTCGGATCTCCATTGTAGTTAGCGCGGTTATAGTGATAAAAAGGCGAAACCGTAAGGAGTATGCCCGGGCGGAACGTGTGCGCCCAGGAGAAGCTTGCCAGTGCGTCCCGCTCGAGCTCAAGGTCGCGCCCGCTTGCGGATTCTGCATCCGGATCATTCGGTATTTGATAATCGTCCCGCCGCAACGAGGTAATAAAACGGAGCTGATTGTTCGCGTCGCGATTATAGATGAGCGTGCCCATGCCGCCCAGCCCCCACACACGGTCGTGCAAAACACCGGGGCCAGGGGTCTCTAGCCCGTAGTCGCTGCGGTTGCCGTTCACGCTGGCGTAATACGCGAACTTCTCTGTGTGGCTGCCGAAGTTCAACTGGTCATTGGTCTGGTGGAACGTGCCGAAGGTCGTGAATAGTTCGGCTTCATTGTTACGCTCGAAACCCGTGCGCGGAACCACATTGAACACACCATACGTGCGGTCGCCATAGTCGGATGAGTATCCGCCACGCTGCGCTTCCAGATAGTCGATGTCTTTAGGATCGATTTGCGGCCCAACGTTGCTGGCGATGTTCGTATTCGGTATCGGGACGCCGTCGATCGCCCAAGTCACCTGGTGACCGCCGCGTACGTGCAGCTGATCATGCGTTACCCAAGCGCCGGGCACGTAATCAGTGATGATATTCAGGCTGTTGCTGAGATCCGCACCGGGCGTCGTCTGGATTTCTTTACGGCTGATGATCGTGGTTGGTGTCATCACTTCGGGATTCACGGCCATCGCCGACTCCGACACGGTAACCGCCTGTTGTGTTACGCCAAGCGCCAGTTGAAAATGCAGAACCGGAGAACTGGTGGAACTCACTACAACGGCCTGGGCCGACGGCGCGAATCCGTCGCGCGTAACCGTCACCGTATAGGCGCCGACCGGCACCGAGGCCGTCTCAAAGGCGCCTGTCGCATCGGTAGTCAGGGTTTCCGAATAATCTGAACTGTCCGATTTCAAAATCACACGCGCACTCGAAACCGGGCGATGATCCGGATCGTGAACGACACCGCGCAGCGAGCCGAAGACTGTGGCCCAAGCCATCATGAAACACAACGCCAGCAAAAAGATGGCGAGAAGCAGAGCTTTTCTGAAAATCACGACACTCCTCCTTCTGTTCTAAGAGACGGCAAAATTGCTCTCAGAACCGGGAAGGAGGCGGGCGTTGATAAAGGAATGCGTAATAGGAGGTAAATCCGGCGGCGTTCGCGGGCAGCGCGGCGAGCGTTTCGCTCCGAACCGCGGCGTGCGTGGCGGCTGAACCAGGCGCCGCCAGCGGTGATGCATGCACCGTGAGGCCCGCCGGAAGCCGGCAATTCTGCGCGCAATCCGACGCGGCGGTCCAAACAGAACCAGTGGCGCTCTCGCTTTTCCGACAGCAAGCGCCGTGCCCGCCCCGGTGGCAGCATTTGGCCGCGCGCGCGTTGATCGCGACGGTGACCGGAAACGCATAGCATGCCGCCAAAGCCGCCAGGAGCCATGCGACAATCGCTCTGCGCAATAACTGCATTGCGATCCAGCATAACGCGCTGAGGCGAAGCACGCAACGCGCGAGCGTCACCCTCATTCGTGCGGGGCTTTTCCCGCGCGTTCCATCCGGTCAGAGTGTAAAATCCACTTCGAACTCGGGCGAGGACTTTCGCGCAACGCGGTGTTGAAACGCCAAGCCGTTTCTGGCGCTTTCAGCTGTCGAGTCTTTGCTCGACACCCTCAGCCGCGCCGATTTTCCGCCACGAGCTAGCAGTGCTGGGCGACTACGCTGCTCACAACGCCGGAAAATCATGCACTGATCGCCAGGGACCCCGGCAACCCTACATTCCACTGAACTTTGCTAAATTGAAAAGAGTGGTATGAGAATTGCCACGTACGTCCTGTTGATTTGGGCCGGCGCATCGTCGCTCGCGGCACAGCAGCCGGGCATGCAAAATGTGTGGGACATCCATCAGACGCTGGACGCGATCGCCCTGCACGCCGATCGCCTGGCCCCTTTTGTCGACCAGATCCAACCGGAGAAGTGGCTGGCCGCCGGAGCGCCGCAGGCCTACGTCGCCCAGGCCAAGACCTGCCGCAACGAAGTGCGCGGAGTCGCCGCAGCGTCTCGCGAGCTCAGCCGCAACCCTGAAACGCTCACCGGAGCGCTCGAGCTGCTGTTTCGTATCCGCACGCTCGAAAGCATGCTGGGGTCGCTCGGTGAGGGTCTGCGCAAGTATCAGAACCCACCCATGGCGGACCTCCTAAATGCCGCCGTGGCCGAAAACCTGGCCAACCGCGACCGCCTGCAGCAGTATCTTCTCGAGCTCGCCACTGAAAAGGAACAGGAGTTCCGCGTGGCCGACGAGGAAGCGCAGCGCTGTCGGCAGTCCATTTCACGCCAGCCATCCCACGAGCGCGCCCAGCCCGCCAAACCGGAGAAACCCTAGTGCCTTTTGTTTGCAGCATCTGCGAGCAGGAATCCACGCGCATCTGCGTGTTTTGCACCAAAGACGCCTGCAACATTCACCTGTGCGGGCGTTGCGGTTGCTGCAGTGATTGCTGTCCTTGCGAAGTTCCCTTGAATGAGCCGCCGCTCAGCGAGCCGGTGCGCGCGCCGGTGGCCGAGGCCGTGCAAACGGCGTCTGCATTGGAACCCGAACTTGCCAAGCTCACGCCGGCTGAATTCTCATTATCGACCGAGCTCGAGGCGGAATTGACGGAGATAGAGGCGGCGGAGTTAGGTGCCGAATTCGCGCCAGACGGCGAGCCCGGCACCGCCCCACCCGACCGCTGGAATTCGGACGATTCTCAATCGACCGCTTCCGCAGAGCCAGACACCGAGCCTTTCGAGACTCCCAAGGTCTGACCGGCTTCTTCTTGCAGAACGGCCGTAGCTCCAAACGGCAGATGAATGCGCAGCACGCGCTCGCGCCGCCGCTCTTCTTCGAGGTTGCGTACCCGGGCATGCAATAAGTCTTCGAGCGAGATGATACCCACGAGTTTTCTGGAACGCTCGTTATCGATCACCGGAAAGCGGGTGAGTCCGCTATCCGCCATCCGATTCACAACCACGCGCAATGGCTCATCGGGGTACGCCACCACCGGGTTCTTATGCACGACATCGCTGAGCTCGCGGGTTTCGGCGACCGATGAGAGCTGTTGCAGATCTTTCCGCTTCACCACGCCCAAGAGCGCGCCATCGGACCCGACCACCGGATAAAGCCACTGTCCCCGGCGGCTGCTGTGCAGCGACAGGCGCAGATCCTTACGTGACAGGTTCGGCGAAAGCACCGCGATATTCGTACGCATCACCTCGCGGGCGAAAAGGATCTCGAGCGGATCGACGGCGTACTCCCGGCTGAGATGATAGCCGCGCCGCGCGACTTTTTCGGTTAGAATCGAACGCTTCAGCGTGAGCGCGGTGAAGAAATGCGCGATCACCGACGCCACCAGCAGCGGCAGAATCACATTCATATCGTGCGTCAACTCGAACGCGAACACGATGCCGGTGAACGGCGACCGCATCGTCCCCCCCAGGATGGCGCCCATGCTGATCAGCGGCCAGAAGCCCAGGCCCTCGTTGGGCAGGAACATCGCCTCAAGGCCGCCCAACGCTCCGCCCATCATCAGCAGCGGCGCCAGCACACCGCCCGACGTTCCCGAGCCTAGCGAGAACGCCCATATGAACGATTTGACCAGCAGAATGCCCCAAATCACGTGGACCGGGACGCTGCCCTGGAGCAGAGCGCCGATGGTGTCGTAGCCCACGCCCAGCGCCTGCGGAAAAATCAGGCCGCCCAATCCCACCGCCAGGCCGCCGAACGCCGGCCACCACATCCAGTGGATGTGCAGGTGGTTCTGAAACAAGTCCTCAGCCGCGTAAACGCCCAGCGTCAGCAGGGCCGATAGCCCGCCGGCCAGCACGCCCGCCAATATGCAGCCAGCCAGGCCTTCGGGTCCGATGAACACGCTGTGCGGCGGCGTGGGGAACAGCGGGCCGAGCCCGATAATGTAACGCCGCACAGCGCCTGCCGTGGCGCTGGCCAAAGCAACCGGTACCAGGCTGCGCGGCTTCCACTCGAACAGCAGCAGCTCCACTGCCAGCAGTACCGCCGCCAGGGGCGAGGCGAATGTGGCCGACATGCCGCCGGCCGCACCAGCGACCAGCAGAGTCTTGCGCTCGGCGCTGGTCAGGTGAAAGAACTGCGCGATCATCGAGCCGAACGCGCCGCCGGTCATGATGATCGGACCTTCGGCGCCAAACGGGCCGCCCGAGCCGATGGAGATCGCCGACGATAGCGGCTTCAAAATGGCCAGCTTGGGCTCGACCCGGCTGCCGTTGATCAGGATCGATTCAATCGCTTCCGGAATGCCGTGGCCGCGGATACGCTCGGAGCCATAACGCGCCATGAAGCCGATGACGATCGAGCCCGCCACCGGCACCAGAACGACGAGCCATCCCAAATGATTCCCCGCGGGCGATACCAGCGCCGTGCTCCACCGCTGAAAGAAGAACAAATTCGTGAAAAGCCCGATCAATTTCAGCAGTCCCAACGCCACGTAAGCGCTGATCACGCCGATTCCGACGGCCAGCAGCGCGATGAAGATGGTGCGCGGCCCAACCGTGAAGTCGCCCAGCTTATCGAATGCTTTCCTATGCGCCTTGTGTTTAGTTGCCACCATTGCTCCTCCGAATCAGGGCTTCGAGCGCCGCCACAAGCGCCGGACCGTTCTTCTGTAGCTCATCCATATGGCAGAGGGCCAGCTTCGCGAGCTCGGCGTCGCCGCTAGCCGTGAGGCGAATTAGCGCTTGGCGCCGATCCGAAGGCGCACGCGACCGGGTCACCAGGCCGCGATCGACCAGCCGGTCGACCAGTTCTACCGCGCTGTGATGTTGGATTTGCAGGCGCTCGGCCAAGGCTCCGATGCTAGCCGGCGCCTCGGACACCGCTAGACCCCTAAGCGCCAGCAGCAGTTGGTGCTGTTGCGGTTCGAGTCCCGCCTGACGCGCGGCCTGTTCGCTGAAATGGAGGAATCGTCGAATCTGGTGCCTAAACTCCGCCAGAGATTGATAGTCTTGATCTTTAACAGTTTGTAATAAAGACACTTATTTGCATTATATCGTATGGCGATACGTTAGCAAATTAATGCCAGACGGACAGATTTGCCCGTCTGCGATCATCGGTGAGAACTTCAGGACGTTGGCGCTAGGGAGGCGGCGGCGTGTCCTGAGGTGGTGGAGCAGCCGGAGGAGGTGGCGGTGATATGGGTTGAGGCTGTGGGCGAGGTGTCGTAGGTGGCTGAGGCGTGCCGCTACTGCCGCCAGGACCTTGCAATCCATAATTCGATCCAAGACCACCGGAATTACCGGATGATGGCTGGCTAGCCGAGCTCCCAAAGCCACCAGCGCTTCCTGCTCCTGGCTGCGCCCCGAAGCCGGGCTGAGATCCGAACGGCGGTTGTCCGGCGAAACCGGGCTGGCCGCCGAATGATGGTTGTGCGCCAAACCCTGGGGATCCAGGCATGGGCTGGCCTCCGGGCTGTTGCCCAAGGCGTGGGTCGCCGGCTCCCATATTTCCGGCCATCCGGCCGGCGCCGGTGCGATCCTGGCTGAAATCGTAGATGAACTCCCACTCGTTGTACTGGTCGCGCTCGTTATAGATCTTGATGCTCTGCTTTTCGACTTTGCTGGCAACGCCGGCGATGCTCCCCACGCCGATTTGCGTGCCGGGAGCCCCAGTTCCGGCTGCAGTCGATCCAGGCATGGGTCTTGGGCTTGTGAGCAACCTGCGCATCATGTCGGCCGCGTTGCCGCCTGCCAGGTTGGGGTCGGTGCCGGGTGGCCCGAAGGGCACCTGATTCGGCTGCTGGGACTGGCCATCCTGTGTCGC
>DATLVQ010000924.1:0-2439 GCA_035577325.1 Bryobacteraceae bacterium
GAACTCACGCTCGCAGCCAATCCCCTGAAAGTGCGCGAGTATTTGGCGGCAGGCCTGCCGGTGGTGGCCACGCCACTCCCGGAGGTCGTGCGACTCAATGGTTTGCTGCGCACCGCCCGAACTCAGGAGGAATTTCTCGACCAGATTGAAGCCTACCTGAAAGAAGGCAGGTGGGGGCCGAACCTCGATGTGTCGCGGCTGATGGAACCGGAGGCGTGGGACGAGAAAGTAGAAGAGCTGAGCAGAATCATCACTGATGTGAGCGCCGGCGGACCGAAACGCGGCAGGACCTTGACTGCAGGGTGGGCGGCTTAAGGGAAATTTCAATGGGCTTCAGACTCTTCATATTGTTTTCGACAGGGGTGGCATTCTTGCACACCGCGGGAGAGGTAGCGCAACCATTCACATGGTGGACCACGCACGCGTTGGCGAAAATCAAGCCGCTGGATCCGGAGCCCAGTACGCCGGCGAAGAGTGTCGATCTCTATGCCGGGCGCAACGAGTTCGAGTCTTTCCAGATCGTGTTGAGGGCCGGCCCGCAGAACCTATCGGGAGTCGATGTCGATTGCGGGGATTTTCGGACAAGCCAGGGTGCCGGGATCTCCAAGGAAAATGTGACCGTCTATCTGGAGCGGTTCCTGAACCTCAATCGCCCGTCTACGCATGACGGCGGCACGGGGTTATGGCCGGATCCTCTGGTCCCGCGCGTCGATCAATACGCGCACGAGAAGCGCAACGCATTCCCTTTCACCGTGCAGAGCGGGCGCAATCAGCCGGTGTGGGTCGAAATCTTTGTCCCACCCTCCGCCAACCCCGGAAAGTACACGGGATCAGTCCGTATTTCCATCAGCGGCACGGTCCCGTTTTCGGTGCCGATCCACCTGGTGGTCTGGAACTTTACGCTCCCGTCAACCTCGACGCTCAAGTCGTCGTTTGGCCTGAGCGGCTTAGCCGCGCTGAAACAGCACCTGGGCCGGTATACGAACGATGAAGATCTGTACTCCATCACTCACCTGTACGCCAAGGCAGCGCTACTCCATCGCATCAGCATTCACGGTGGGAGCATGGTTCCGCCCAAATACTCGTTTGACTCCGGCCGAATACGGGTCGACTGGAGCGCATACGATGCGGAAGTCGGGCCGTTCCTGGATGGCGTTGCTATTTCTGAGGGAGAGCCCCTACGCGGCGCCCGGGCAACTTCAGTCGAGATGCGCACCCCGCCAGGTCTCGAAACCGAGAAGCAGCAGGAGCTCTATTGGACGCAATACACCAAACACTTCCAGCAGAAAGGTTGGCTGAACCGGCTGTTCCTCTATCTGTGGGACGAACCGGCGAAGAGTGTTTTCCCCGAGCTGCTCAAGCGCGGCCGGGTGGCCCTCCGAGTCAATCCCAAGATTCGGAGTCTAGTAACGGTTCCCTTTACGGAAGAATTGGCGGAAGCTGTGCAGATCTGGGTTCCGCTCGTCAACTGCATGGAACCGAAACCGGGCTATGACGATTTCTGCGACCACACTCCTCCGTTCGAGACGTACACCCCACGGACCCCGAAAGGCACCTTATGGTTTTATCAGTCCTGCGCCAGCCATGGGTGCAACATTGTGGGCGGGCCATACTTTACTGGCTGGCCGAGCTACATGATCGACGTCCCCGGAGCCTCCAACCGGGTCATGCAGTGGATCGCCTGGAAGTACCGCATCGAGGGTGAGTTGTACTACAGCATGGATGAGGCGTATGGGCGCGGCCAAGATCCATGGGACAGCGTTTTTCTCGTTGGAGGCAACGGCGACGGGACCTTGTTTTATCCAGGACGTCCGGACCACGTTGGCGGACGCACCGGCATCCCGATCGAAAGTATCCGGCTGAAACTAATCCGGGATGGAATGGAGGATTACGAGTACCTGGCGTTGCTCGCCAAGCTGGGTGGAACGGAGCGCGCCGGCGAATTTGCAGATCGTATCGTGAACAAGCCTTATCGTTGGGAATCGCAGCCGGACCCGTTTCTCAAGGTCAGGCACGAAATGGGTCAGGCGCTGGATCGGCTGGCAAGACCCGGCAAGAGAATTTGATGCGCAATAACGCCGCAGGCGGAATGGTTTTGGAAGTCACCCAGCCCCTGCTTGACGCTTTGAAGTCCTTGTCCTCGCATTCCTCAAGAATCCAAGCGGTCTGGCGCAAACGGTTGGTGCATTACGCGCCGGTTGGCAAATATGTAAGTCAGCTTTCAGAACTGCACCTGATACTGCGGGTTCGGGATCTGCGCTCCGCCGACCCGCTGGCTTACAGGGAAAAGTCCGAGCGCGAGGGTCAGGACCTGGCCCGCAGTGGAGTGCCTGCAGCGTGCGTTGCCGTCGCCGTGGCGCTGTATGTGGAAAGCTGCCTTCCATACCTGACGTCTGAGAATTCCGGCAACGCGGAATGGACGAAGGCTTTTGCCCGGTG
>DATLVQ010000925.1:0-9396 GCA_035577325.1 Bryobacteraceae bacterium
CGCCGTTTACGAGACTGATGCGTCATGGCCGTGCTGGTCACCGGCGCCAGCGGATTCCTCGGTGGCCGCCTCGCACAGGTGCTGGTAGCTCGTGGTGAAACCGTTCGCATCCTGGCGCGCCCCACCAGCGATTTGCGCCACCTGTCCGGCTTGCCGCTCGAAATCGTGCAAGGGGATCTAGCCGCCAGCGCGCACCTGGCCATCGCCGTCAAAAGCGTCACCCACATCTATCACTGCGCCGCCTGCTCTACCGACTGGGCCCCTGATGCTGTCTTCTATGCCGCCAACGTCGCCGGCGTAAAGAACCTCCTCGACGCCGCCCGTTGCGTAAGCGGCCTCCGGCGATTCCTCCACGTCAGCACGACCGACGTCTACGGCTACCCCGCCGTTCCCTGCGACGAGTCCCATCCCTTCACCGATGTCGGTCTGCCCTACAACCGCACCAAGTGCCAGGGCGAAGAATGCGTCTGGCGAGCGTCGCGCCTCGGTCTGCCCGTAACCGTCGTGCGCCCCGCCACCATCTTCGGCCCGCGCTCGAAAGACTTCGGCACCGAAATCGCCAAACTTATTCGCCAGAGAACCATGGTCCTGATCGATGGCGGCCGCTCCCCCGGCGGCTTCTGTTATGTCGATAACGCCGTAGATGCCATCATCCAGGGGGCCAGTGTTCCCCAAGCCCTCGGCCGCTCCTACAACCTTTCGGACGGAACCGGCGCGCCCTGGCGCCGCTACATCGACGCTCTGGCCGACGGATTAGGCGAGCCCCGCCCTTCGATCAACATCCCCGCAGCCTTGGCTTTCCCTCTCGCCCGCGGCTTCGAGTCCACCCACCGCCTCCTGCGCCTTCCCGGCCGCCCCCTGCTCACCCGCCATGCCGTCTATCTGCTCACCCGCAATCAGGAATACCTAAACGATGCTGCCCGCCGCGATTTCGGCTTTTCACCCGCCGTTTCGTTTGAAGTCGGAGTTTCGCGTACCGTGGACTGGCTGAAAAGCGAGCACAAGATTGTAAAGTGAGCGCATAGGCAGAACAGCCCGCCATACCGCCGGTCCCTTGTCATAATATGGACACGCCGCCATGCGCTTCTGGCTATCCCGCAACAGTTCGGTCAGCCTGCGCGAACAACTGGCCACTCAGCTCATGCTGGGCGTGATCAGCGAGGATCTCAAGCCCGGCAGGCCTCTGCCTAGCGTTCGTGAAATGGCCCGGCTGCACGGCATATCGTGACCTGGTCAAGCGAGGTTGGCTCAGTGCCCGCAGAGGAAGCGGCGTATATGTGCGTAGACTGCAGCCTTCTCCGCCTCCAACAGGACACGCACCGCTCGATGATCTGATCGCCCGTTTGTTGAACGATGCCCAAGCTCGTGGTATCTCGGCCGGCGAAGTGCACACGCGACTCCAAACCTGGCTCAGTTTGCAGGCCCGGGAGCGGCTCATAGTCGCCGAGCCGGAGCCCGAGCTCGGCAACATCCTAGTGGCTGAACTTCGCGATGCCACCCGCCTTCCCGTCACTCAGGTTGTGCCCCGCCCCCGCATCCCCGCCGCGGCCGTTGAAGGCGCTGCCGTGGCCGCCCTCACGAGCCGCGGTCGCCAGCTCCAGGAGATGTTGCCCGGGGACGTGCCCCGAATTCTGCTCCGCCTGCGCTCCGTGCCGGCGGCCTTGGAAGGACATCAGCGCCCTAAGCCGGACGCGTTGGTGACCGTCGTGTCCCATTCGCCGGAAGTGCTTCGATGGACCCGTACCATACTGGTCGCCGCCATCGATCCGGACGCGCTGAATATCCGCGATGCCCGCGAACCAGGTTGGCGCGCGACCCTGGCACTCAGCGCCATGATCATTGCCGATGTCGTCACCGCCCGGCTCATTCATTCCGCGTGCCCCGTCCTGACGCTCCGGGTGATCGCCGAATCCTCCCTCGACGAACTCCGCCAGGCCTTCCATCGCCCCTGAGATGTGACGCTTCGCGCCTCCCAGGCGTGTCGTGTCCCTTCTCCGAGTGACTGAAATCCGCGGAACCGCCGATGGACTTCTGGACGGGATGGCAGGCGCCTCCTTAGGCCTGACCTTGTCCGGCACAGCCATAAACGGAGGTATGCTCGGACCAGAGGGTCTCGGTCATTACGGTCGTCGTGTTTACGTCCGCCATGGCAGGCCACCATTGGGCGGCAAGATTGACCGGCGCACTACCTCGATCAGGATCGTTTCCGACTGAAATCCCGCGCCCAACCCATAGCCACTACATACAGATAAAAAAGCACTTAACTAATACTTGACAATAACACACTAAAGTTTTATATTCAGGTTGTACTCAGTGGCCGGATGGCAGCCCCGGCCTCTCAGCCATTATCTATATTGAGATTCAGGAGATTGAGGAGGCTTAACGAATCATGGGCAAGATCATCGGCATTGACCTTGGGACCACGAACTCGGTGGTAGCGGTGATGGAGGCGGGGCAACCCACCGTCATCGCGAACCAGGAGGGTGCGCGGACCACGCCGTCGGTTGTGGCGTTCACCAAGAGCGGCGAACGGCTGGTCGGCCAGGTCGCCAAGCGGCAGAGCATCACCAACCCCGAAAACACGGTTTTCTCGATCAAGCGCTTCATGGGGCGGCGCTACGAGGAAGTCACTGAAGAAATGAAGATGGTGCCCTATAAGGCCGTACCTGGCGACAATGGTGACGTCCGCATCGACATCAGCGGCAAGATGTATTCCCCGCCCGAGATTTCGGCTATGATCCTCACGAAACTCAAAGAGGCCGCCGAATCGTACCTGGGCGAGAAAGTCACCCAAGCCGTGATCACGGTGCCTGCATACTTCAATGACGCGCAACGCCAAGCCACGAAAGACGCCGGCAAGATCGCGGGCCTCGAAGTGATGCGTATCATCAACGAGCCCACGGCGGCCGCGCTGGCCTATGGTTTGGACAAGAAGAAGAACGAGACCATCGCGGTCTACGACTTTGGCGGTGGCACGTTCGATATCTCGGTGCTCGAAGTCGGCGAAGGCGTCGTGGAAGTGAAATCGACCAATGGCGACACCCACCTGGGCGGCGACAATATCGACCAGCGTGTCATCGACTGGATCGTCTCCGAATTCAAGAAAGATGAAGGCATCGACCTCGCGCGCGACCAGATGGCGCTCCAACGCCTGAAAGAAGCGGCTGAGAAGGCAAAAATGGAGCTGTCGACGCTGCTCGAGGTGGAGATCAACTTGCCCTTCATCACCGCCGATCAGACGGGCCCTAAGCACCTCATCAAGAAGCTGACGCGCGCGCGCTTCGAGCAGATGGTGGAAGATATTCTGCAGCGCTCCGTCGGCCCTTGCAAACAGGCCTTGTCGGACGCCGGTGTGACGCCGCAACAGATCGACGAAGTGGTGCTGGTGGGTGGACAGACGCGCATGCCGCGCATCCAGACTCTAGTTCGCGAGTTGTTCGGAAAAGAGCCGCACAAGGGCGTGAACCCCGATGAAGTCGTCGCGGTGGGTGCCGCGGTGCAGGGCGGCGTGCTGGGCGGCGAAGTCAAAGATGTTCTGCTGCTCGACGTGACGCCGCTGTCGCTTGGCATCGAGACGCTGGGTGGTGTGTTTACCAAGCTGATCGAGCGCAATACGACTATCCCGACGCGCAAGAGTGAAGTATTCTCGACCGCCGCCGACAGCCAGACTTCGGTTGAGATCAAGGTCTTCCAGGGCGAGCGCGCTCTGGCGCGGGACAACCGCCTGCTGGGCGTGTTCCAGCTGGTGGGCATTCCGCCGGCCCCACGCGGCATCCCGCAAGTGGAAGTGACGTTCGACATCGACGCCAATGGCATCCTCAACGTCAGCGCCAAAGACCGGGCCACCAATAACGAACAGAAAATCACCATCACGTCGTCTTCCGGCCTCTCGAAAGAGGAGGTCGAGAAGATGGCCAAAGACGCCGAGTCGCACGCAGCCGAAGACCGCAACCAGCGCGATCAGATTGAAGCCCGCAACCGCGCCGACGCCATGGTCTACAACGTCGAAAAGACGCTAAAGGAGCACCGCGCCAAGATCAGCGACACCGAAGCCGCCGAGATTGAAGCAGCCATCGCAGAGACCAAGAAAGCCATGGGAGATAATGATGCGGCCAAGTTGAATGCCGCGACCGACAAACTGACCCAGGCGAGCCACAAGCTTGCCGAGGCCATGTACAAATCGGCGCAAACCGGCGGTGGCCCACAGGGTGGTGGCGCCGCGGGCGCAGCTGGAGCTGGAGGCAACGGCGCCGCCGGTGGCGCCAACAGCTCGCAGAAGCCGAAGGACGACGTGGTCGACGCCGAGTTCGTGGACGTCGATCCGAAGGACAAAAAGTAAAGCAGATGTCAGGTGTTAGGTGCCAGGTGTTAGGGAAAGACTGACCGGGCAGCATGGGTCTGGGCGATCACTAATATCTAGCACCTAGCACCTAAAACCGATGCAACCGAAACACGACTACTACGAGATTCTCAGCTTGCCCCGGAACGCCTCCGCCGAGGACATCCGCAAGGCGTATCGCAAACTTGCGCGTAAATATCATCCCGACCTGAACCCGGGCGACAAGTCGTCCGAGGACCGTTTCAAGAACGTGCAGGAAGCATACGACGTGTTGAGCGATCCCAAGAAGCGGCAGATGTACGATCAGGTCGGCTTCTATTCGGAGAATGGTTTCCCGGGCGCCGGTTCGGAAACTCCCCCGGGCGGCCCGGACTTCGGTGGTTTCGATTTCTCGGATTTCTTCACTACGCAGGCAGGCGCGGGACGCGGACAGCCTCGGCAGTCTACCAGCACCGGCGGGGCGGGCGGGTTTTCAGATATCTTTTCGCAGTTCTTCCGCCGCGGCGGCCACGAGCAAGCTGAGGAACCGGAGAAGGGCTCCGACCTCGAATACGCGCTCAATATCGATTTCTGGCAGGCCATCCGCGGGACGCATGCAAAGCTCAACATCACCCGCCACGAAGTCTGCGCGACGTGCAACGGGACAGGCGCTGCGCCCGGCGGTTCCGTCACCTGCCCGCAATGCAGCGGCACCGGATCGGTTTCTCAGATGGCGGGCGCCATGAAATTCAACCTCACCTGCCCGCGCTGCGGCGGCAAAGGAAAGCTGCAGAACGCGTGCCCTACCTGTCACGGCGATGGACGTATCGCGCGCACGGAGACTGTGACTATCAACATCCCGGCCGGCGCGCAGAATGGATCGCGGCTGCGAGTTCCGGGCAAAGGCAACGCCGGCACCCAGGGCGCGCCTCCCGGCGATCTCTATATCACCACGCGGGTGGAGGAGCATCCGTTCTTCCATCGCAACGGAGACAATATTGAAATCAAAGTTCCCGTGACCGTCGCCGAGGCCGGTCTGGGCGCGAAGATTGAAGTGCCCACGATCGACGGCCGGGCTCTGCTGACGGTGCGGCCGGGCACGCAGACCGGCCAGAAGCTCCGTCTCAGCGAAAAGGGCGTGTTCAACGCGCGTAAGAACCAGCGCGGCGATCAGATCGTCGAGGTATTGATTCAGCCACCCAAAGTAAGGGACGAACGCACCAAGGAGATTTTGCGCGAGCTGGCCAAGCTTCATCCCGAGGATCCGCGCGCTGAAATCTGGGCGAAGGTTTAATCATGGCTAAGAGCCGCTCCAAAGCTTCGTACATGATCTCGTCGGTGGCCGAACAGTACGAAATCCATCCACAGACGCTGCGACTCTACGAGCGCGAAGGATTGCTGCGCCCCTCGCGCAGCGAAGGCAACACTCGGCTCTATACGGATAGCGATCTCGAGCGGCTGGAAGTGATTCTGCATCTTACTCGCGATTTGGGCGTGAACCTGGCGGGCGTCGAGATCATTCTGAACATGCGCGAAAAGATGTCCGAGATGCAGCACCAGATCCAGGAGTTCGTGGCGGGCCTGAATCGCGAACTGGCGGCGCACGCGCGCATGCCGGCACCGGACGAGAGGACGTCTCTGATCCCAGTGATTCACTTTCCTTCGAGCAAAACCTCGCGGCGCTAGAGCAACTCATCGCCTGCAAGTGAAATCCGTCAATTTTTCGCCCGTCTCCGCCATAACGTCAAATTCTTGACAGTTCCGGATAGGCTATCCAAGGCGTCTAATCGCAGTCTTTTAAGTCAGTTAGCGCCAAGCGCCGTTGGTATCCGCCTTGCAAGACGATAGAGGGAGGCTGGTAAGGAATGTTGACCGGAATTCAGGAGTTCGCACCAAAACCATTGGCGGTTTCCGATGCCCCGAAGCCACCCGCCCCGACGGAAGAGTTCTCCGTTTCACTCGACCATGCGACCCTCAAGCTGCTGTTGGACGACATGAACAAGCTGGGAATCGATACCAGTAAATTGAAGATTTCCGGCGAGCCTGCGCCCGCTCCCCGGCTCACGCCGTTCGACCCTCAACCGGCGCCGCCTGCCTCCAGCGCGCCGGCGTCGAATGCCGAAGCGGTTTCAGAGGCGCAGTTCGTGCCGGAATTCGTGCAAAACGCCCGGGTCTATAGTGTTTATGGAACCTCATCAGGCCTGAATCCGGCTTACTTCGCGACGCGCGCGACGGCGGAATGGATGGCCAAGAAATACGGCACCGGCGAGGTGGTGGAGACTCCATACGAGGGGAACGGCGGGCCCTATCTGGCCAACGCGAACGAGTTTCAGATCCGGCTGCGTAACGGGAAACTAACGAACGCGGGCACGCTGGCCGATTATTATCGCCGCATGCCGGAGGATCAATTTCCGGGCGTCGCCGATGCCATGATCCGCTCGGTGCTGATTTCCGACAACGGCCCTGGCATCGTGTAGGGACCGGAGCTCGCCTTCATCGCGATCATCCGATAGTTCGCCAGCAGCATCCATACCGCCCCAAAAGGGCTGTCGAGCTTCAGATACGATTTCCCATCCAGCGCGTAACCGTAGTGGTTGGGGAAATGGTCAGCGGGGCCATCGAGAAAATAGCCCGGCGCGATTGAAATCTCGTCGCCAATCACGCGATTATCGGTGGGCAGCAGCTGCACTCGGGGGAATGGCGTGTATTCATGGGGTCGGGAGCGGCATAACGCTTCAGAAAATCGATGGCGGTTTTGGCTTCAGCGGAAGCCGGGTCGAAACTCCACATGCGGATAGGTCATCCAAAGCGCTTCTATCCGCGAGTATACCGGCGCGGCCGCGGGTTCCAGCCCTCCGAATTCCCAAACAAGCAGGTACAAAAGCGTTTACACGCGGAGATGGTGTGTGACTGAAGCTCCTGGCGGTTAGAATAGGGGGATGAGGTCAAGAGTTTCCACCCGGCGACTGACCGTGGCGATCGCCATCGAATTGGCTTCGTTTCTCACGGCCGCATTGGGGCAAAATCCGGCGGATCTGTTCAAGAAAGCGCCTCCAGACGTGGAGGAGGCGCTGCGTGGGCGCGTTTCGAAGTTTTACCAGGCCCAGGTCGATGGCCATCCGCGACAGTCGGAGCAATATGTGGCGGAGGACTCGAAAGACTACTTTTTCGAGATGCGAAAACCGCGCATTCTGGCATATGAGATCCGGGAGATCGATTATGCGGATAATTTCACGAAAGCCACCGTCATTACATTCGCCCAGTTATATGTAAAGTTCCCCGGTTTCGACAAGAAGCCACTATCGATGCCGGTAAAGACGCTGTGGAAGGTGGTGGACGGGCAGTGGTACTGGTATATCGATCCGGAAACGATAAATGATACGCCGTTCGGCAAGTCGAGTTCTCCGGGGCCGCCCGCCGCTGCCGGTGGAAAGATTCCGGACATATCGCAAGGTCCTAATCCGGAATCGCTGTATAAACAGGTACGCGCGGATAAGCAAAACGTGCGCCTGAAATCCGGCGAAGCTTCCTCGGATCACGTCACGATATCCAGCCGTCTTCCGGGAGTCGTCACCCTGCGTCTTCAGGCGAACAACATTCCCGGTGTTGAGATCAAACTGGACCATACGCAGCTAAAGCCGGGCGAATCGGCGACGCTCGCCTTTCATGCCGAGCCCCGTCCTGGCGTGTCGCGCTCTCCTTTCACGGCTGTGGTCGTAGTGGCTCCGATTAACCTGGCGATACCAATCCACGCGGCTTTCGAGTAGGGTTCACGCGAAGCAGGCGCAATTACTGAAGGGCCCAGTATCCGTCGCGTGTTTTTGCCTGAAGCTCGGGCCGGTTTTTTACCACAACGCGGATCGGATGGAATTTGCCGGGTTCGCCGCCCTTCGGCTCGAAGCTGAGAATGTACTGGCGATGCACCTCCTCGCCTACCAGCTGGATGGCCTGCTCCAAGGCATTCTTCTTTAGAAAATTCAAGGCGCGTCCACCGGTCGATTTTGTAAAGAGACTGGAAAGATCCGGCCGGCGCAACCGGATCAATTCGCCGATGGCATAGATATAGCCGCCAGGTCCTAAATCGGGCGGAACGGGCGTGTCATCGGGGGGCGGGCAGAGGGCGCACTGCTGTATTTTGTTCCGCTCCGCTTCGGGTTTCAAATCCTCGGCTGTCTTGGGCTTCACTGTGAACGGCTGCAAAAGAGGCGAATAGCTCAACCAATAAACGGCGGCATTCTGCCGCTCCACTTGCTCCATCACTTCGACAAGCTTGGCTTTGCTCGAACGATCACGCCTCTCCGCGATCATGAGGATGATGCGCCGCCGCGCCTGAGCGCGCCGTTCCAGCATAAGGAGCGCCTGGCGTAGAGCGTCCAGCATGTGCGCAGCGCCGCCTTCCTTGCGCAGCATGCGCAGCGCGTTCGCCACCGCATCCGGGTTGGCGGTGAAATCCTGGTGGACCTTCACCCGATCGCTGAACGAGATTACGGCCGTCTCTCCGGCATCGGCGGCCAGCAGCTGCGTAAGCAAAATGCCGCTGCCGCCAAGTTTGTCGATCACCGCTCCGGAATTCTCGCTGGTTTGTACCGCGACTACCAAGTCGATGGGATAGGTCATCCAATCCATCTGTGTCGCTTGCGGCACATTGTTGTCGTAGAGAATCAGGTCTTCGCGTGTCAGGCCATCCACGTATTGCCCTTTGGAGTCAGTAACAGTGGTCGGCGCGACTACTAATGGGACGTTACTTTTGAACTGCGCCCGGCTGGGGACCATGAGCAGGAGGAGGACGGCGGCCAGACGCATCAGCAGAAGCGAGGCAGCTTTCGTGCCAATCAACGCCGCCGGCGTGCTGCAAGAAATAATGCCCGCGTCTCCACTTCGAATGGAGACGCGGTCGGGGACTGGTGCGGCTACTTGACCACGATGGCGGACGCCTGGGTGTAGACCCGCTTCCCGCCGGACGTGATCATTGCCAGTGCGAACGGATCCCGTCCGGATGTGGCGTTGTCGGGCACCTTAAACTGCACTTCCCAAATTCCTACCACGTTACGAGCGTATTTCACTGCAATGGTAGGCAC
>DATLVQ010000926.1:0-2170 GCA_035577325.1 Bryobacteraceae bacterium
CGAGAAGAGCGTCGTTGACGCCCGCGTATACGTTGGCATTCACTATCGCAACACCGACCGCGTCTCCCGGACCCAGGGTCATCGTGTCGCAGATTGGATCTTTAAGAATTATTTCCGGCCGATCGGCGATCCACGCTTCGGAGCAGAGCACGAGTCGGGTGCCATCGAATGATATGAATCAGAAAATCGATCAAGGCAACACGAATGTCATTCTGGCCCAAAGTGGCGACGCCTCGATATGAGGAGTCACTACTCAGATAGCTTCGGACTACTTTTCGCTCCGTTCTCTCGGTAGACACAGAAAGCCGTTCGCGCTTCAGGTCGTCCTCGGAGGTGTTGCGATGTACATTTTCCCGGTCCGGAAGTTGAGTTGCACTTGTTGCTTGTCTCGGATTTTTAGCAAAGCATCGACACGAATGCGCCACTATAGGTGCACCATCGCCTGTGTGGTTTTAGTCCCTGTCGCCATATTGACGGCCATTGCGGCGGTGCGTGGACAGCAATTGTCTTTTATCCCCAATGAAGTCTTATTCCCCAACCCCGGTGGTGCATCGCAAACCTACAGCACTACCAACGGCGGGATCGACCTGACCGGACCCTTCTTCCAGAGTCTGGGCACCAACGGTAGGTCCTGCGCAACTTGCCACCAGCCTAGCGACGGTATGTCCGTCTCAGCGGCGAATGCGGAACGCCGGTTCTTACAAACGAAAGGTGAGGACCCAATCTTCCGCACGGTGGATGGTTCCAACTGCAATCACAGCATTGATGTCTCCACGCTTGCCGGAAGATTAGCGGCCTATAGTCTCTTGCGGACGCGGGGGTTAATCCGTATCGCGCTTGCCGTGCCCGCGGGTGCGGACTACCAGGTCGTTCGCGTGAACAATCCGTACGGCTGCAACGAGGAAGATGTGATCTCAATGTACCGCCGTCCCTTGCCCTCTACGAACCTCCGCTTCTTGAGCGCAGTAATGTTTGATGGACGGGAGTCTTCACCGACGACGGGTACGACCAAAATCCTGCACTCGAACTATCCCACTTCTCTTCTGGACGATCTGGCGCACCAATCGGTAGACGCCACCATAGGCCACGCTGAGGGAGATGGAACGAGGCCAACGGCCGCGGAGCAGAAGCGGATCGTGGATTTTGAGATGGCACTATTCACCGCGCAAGTTGTAGGACGAGGCGTCGGCCAACTCGACGCGCAGGGCGCAAAGGGCGGGCCTGTACCGCTCGCCGCTCAGCCGTACTTCATCAGCATGAATTCCAGCGTCCACTTCTTGCTCCCGCAGTTCGAGCAGCCCGGAGGGCTCGTAACGCCCGGTGACGGCCAGTTTACGCCCGCAATTTTCGACACCTTCAACGCATGGGCGTCGCTTCCTTCTGCGGCTCCGCGTGCAGCCGTTGCGCGCGGCCAGGCCATTTTCAATTCCAGGCCCATCGACATCACGGATGTAGCTGGTATAAACGACGACGAGTTGGCCGGTGGCCTAGTCGCCGGGGGCATTCCCGTGCTTCAGGGAACCTGTGGCACCTGTCACGACACGTCGAATGTCGGCAACCACTCTTTTTCCACACCGTTGAACATTGGCACCGGCGACCCAAGTCCATCTAACTCTGCCGTCAACCTTGGAGGACTGGATGTGAGTTATCTGCCGAACATCACTGTGTGCAAAACCGATTCTGGCACCGGTCAGCCGACGAACAGCTGCAAGACTACGACCGATCTCGGTCAAGCGCTGATCGATGGCAAATTCGACCACGTCGGTAAGATCAAAGGGCCGATCTTGCGCGGTCTGCCCGCCCGCGCGCCGTATTTCCACAACGGTTCGGCTGAGACGCTCTTGGATGTCGTGCGTTTTTACGAAAACCGATTCGGCCTCGCGCTAACTCCCGCCGAAGAATCGGACCTGGTCGCCTTCTTGAGTGCCCTTTAGGCGTTGAGGAGAGCCCGCAAGGTTTCCCTTCAGAGATCAAGGTAAGAGCGTAGCTCTCCGCAGGTTTCTAGCTCGCGTGAGGACGCCAGCAGATCAAAACCCAGGCCAACTTTCGCGACCTGTTCTTGACGGTACTCGGCGTCTTTCACCAGCTGCTTGCCGTAGCGATCTCCCATACTTGGATTCGAGTGTCCCATCCAGTAATCGATCAGGATTTGCCGCGCCTCACTTCGTTG
>DATLVQ010000927.1:0-5718 GCA_035577325.1 Bryobacteraceae bacterium
CCAGCGAGAAACCAAGCACCAGGGCTTTTTTGGGAACGTCGAGGAAGAATATGCGGTCGAGGTGCAGCAGGATGCGCGTCTGGTACGCAGTCTCGAACGCCAGCGCCGTCAGCAGAACGTCGGAGAGACCAAAAAGGACTCTCGCTTTCCGGTGCTGGCGGCTGAACATCCGGACTCAGAATAGCATGCCGCGCGCGCGTCGGTGGCGCCTAACCGCGGGGCTGTCAGGACCTTGGAATCACCTTGTCACCCTTGCAGTTGCCGCAAAGACTTAGCGCTGGCCAGCATCAGGAAAAGTACGCCGGCCGCGAATCCAGAACCCCGGCAGCGCCATCCCGTTCCGTTGTCAACTTTCGATCTTGGTGTTCATTGAACAACAATCGCACCCGGTCACAAGTCTCAGCTTGGTTGCGCATTTCGGGACGGACCCGGGCGTACCCTCCACCGAAAGTCCACGCCTGCGTGCCGGTTCATCGATTGTTTGCTTCGCGCCCGCTCGATGTCGCCATTTTCGTGATACTATAATCGGCGCGCGAAAAGTTGAAATAGACGCGCGTCTGGTTTGCAAAGGCGACGGGCTCCCTGATATGATTGAGACTGGCAGTAAATCGGACCCCTTCCCCTTTGAAAGCCAAAACCAACCAACGGAGTTAAGACATTACTGAATGAGTTTTACTGTTTTTCTTGGCAACCTCCCTACATGGGTCACCGCTGACGACATCAAAGGATGGCTGTCCGCGGAAGATCTGGTGGCGGACTCCATTAAGGTGATCCGCAACCACGAAACGCAGGAGTCCAAAGGCTTCGCGTTCGTGGAGGCCCCCACGGCGGAAGAGATGGCAAACATCATCCGTCGTTTTGACCGCGCGCCTCTTGAAGGCAAACTGCTTCGCGCCAACCCGGCACAACCCGCCAAGGGCAAGCTTCCGGCAAACGGAGCGGTAGCGACCGCCACGGCGCCGAATCGCGAGCCCATACAAGCGCGCCGGCGTCCCAAGCGGACCAAAGAAAAGGAACAGGCCGCGCGCAGCGCTTTCGCTACCGAACTGGCGAAGGCCCTTTAGCTCAATCCACAGGGGCACACCTGTGAACGGCAGGCACAGGCGGCTTCCTCGTAACCCTTTGACGGTAAAGGCTATTTGTATCCGGCCCTCCTGTTGCACTACGGCCCGCCATGAAATACGCGCTGATTAGTCTCCTGATCACCGGAGCGAGTCTTTGGGGTGGAAATCAGCAAGCGGTCCTCCAGCCAGTCGAATTCAACGTCAATTCGCGCTATACCGTGGAAAGTGTAGAGCTTCCGCGCGAAGTCGAATCCCGTATCAGCCGCGGTCTGCGGAGGGATCTCCAGCGGCTCATCGGCCAAAAGTTCAATACCCAGACCCTCAACGATCTGGCGCGGCGCGTGCGTCAAGAGCTGAATCTCCGCACTGTCAGCCAGAAGGTCATCCGTGGCACGGCGCCCGATCACGTGAGAGTCGTCCTGGAAGTGGCGCACAAGCGGGGTGAGTTCGATCTTTCCGTGCCCAGGTTTCTTTATCACTCGACCGAAGGCCTTTCCGCCTCTGTCGATGGCAACGCGGTGCTAGGTAACAACCGCTTCTCGTTCGGTTTGGTCAGCGATGGCGACGAGCTTTCCGAGCGATATGCCGGAGTGCGCGCGCGCTATGAAAACCGCAAGATCGGCAGCGACCGCGTGCATCTGCGCTTCGAGTTCGATAGCTATCACGATCAATGGAACCGCTCGACGGTGAATGCCAATGGGAGCGCTGACGCCGCCGGCGGCCTCTATCGTTCGCGCCAGAACATCGAGCCGCTGGCCGCCATCTTGATCACCAAGAGCCTGACTCTTTCCTTCGGCGCGGGCTTCCAGCGTTTTGACAGCCAGCTTCCGCCCGCGCGTACCCAATCCGCCAACGCCGCCATCACAAGTCTGCGTTATGAGCGGCGAATCGAAGGCTGGGGAGCCGATCAGCATGAATTGGACGCAGGCTACAGCCTGCGCGCGGCCACCCGAATGCTCAACAGCGATTTTTCCTACGCGCGGCACCGCTGGTCGGTGCGCTATGGGATCACGCGCGGGCGGCAAAGCCTCACCGATGAGGCTGTCGCCGGGCTGATTACGGGTCGCGCGCCCCTGTTTGAGCGGTATGTGCTCGGAACCAGCTCCATGCTGCGGGGTTGGAACAAGTATGACTTGGATCCCTTGGGCGGCAGCCGGGTGGCGTATAACTCGCTCGACTACCGCTACGGCATGGTCGACGTCTTCTATGATACCGGCGCGATCTGGGACCCGGGGCAGGACGCGGTGGCGCGGCACTCGCTCGGCGTGGGTCTGCGCAAGAATTCCTTTATGGTGGCCATGGCTTTCCCGGTCAAGGGAGGACGCGTGTCCCCGATGTTCATGGTCGGTATGAATTATTGATGAGCAGACGCATCTGATGAGCAAGGTCACCAGAAGATGGTGGCTGATGGCGAGCTTCGGCGCGCCGGTGATGTTGGGCCTCGTCGCCCAGTCGCTCGGGGTGCGCCTGGATGGCGACGATATCCGCATTGTTGCCCCACAATTCCACTTCCTGACCGGTAAATCTCTCGAAAAGCTAAAGGATGGCGCGTCGGTGGCTTTCCTTGCCCAGTTGTCTCTTTCGCCCGAAGTCAACGCTCCGGCGATCAAACGGGCTGTCGACCGGTTCATTGTGAGCTATGACGTGTGGGAGGAGAAATTCTCCGTTACCCAGACCGGCGTCGAGCGCGGCACGGTGACCCATCTTTCCTCTACCGCCGCCGAAGCCTGGTGTCTGGACCGTCTGGCCGTGGGCATCGAGGGCGTCGCGCTGGATAAACCGTTCTGGGTAAGATTGGAAATGCGCGCGGAAGACGCCCGGGACCAGGCCGGCGTGGTCGGCGACGCGGGCATCAATTTAACGCGCCTGATTGAAATTTTCAGCAATCCGGCGCGCGCGCAGCAGTTGCGCTGGGAAGCGGTGGGCGGCCCGGTGCGGCTGATGGATTTGAAAAAAGAGCGCCGGGGTTCGCGCAGCGGGTGAATCGGCTTCGAAACAAGCTCATTCTCATCTTCCTCGCCGCCACAGTTGTGCCCTGGGGCGCCACGCTCTGGATTACGACCTCCCTGCTCGACCAGAGTCTCCGTTACCGCTTCACGGGCGAACTGGATGAGATGTCGCGGTCGCTCACGAAGGCCGGCCGTGAATACTATTTGCAGGCATGCCAGGACCTGAAGAGCGCCGCGCTCGCCGGCAGCGCGGCGTCCCAACGATATGCCGAACGAGACGCAAGCGCGTGGCCCGAGCCGCTGCGGCGCTTCTGGGCGAGCGGCGACTCCGAGCGCTTCGATCGGGCCGGCAATGACGGCGAACGGCTGGATTACTTCGTGCGGCGTCCGGGCGAGGCGCTGGTTTATTCGCGCCCGCTCACTCTGAGCATGAATCGCCTG
This sequence comes from Bryobacteraceae bacterium, assembly GCA_035577325.1. Lineage (GTDB taxonomy): Bacteria > Acidobacteriota > Terriglobia > Bryobacterales > Bryobacteraceae > QHXW01. The sequence continues at coordinate 3,455 of DATLVQ010000927.1, forward strand.
GAGGCGCAGTACCGCCAAGCGCGGAAGCTGGTGACCGCTGATCAATCGCGCGATCTGCGGCGCGGTTTCATTTACGTATGGGTGCTGCTGGCCTCGGCTGTGTGGCTGGGATCGCTCGTGATCCTGGCTCTATTGGCGCATCATGTCAGCCGTCCCATCCAGCAATTGACCGCCGGGCTCTCCGAGCTCGCCGCCGGCAATTTCGCGGTACGGCTGAAGAGCCGGCGCGATGATGAGATCGGCCGCGCTATCCTGGCTTTCAACGACACCGCCGCGCAACTGGAACAAAACCGCGACCGCCTCATCTACCTGACGCAGCTGGCCAGCTGGGAAACGCTGGCGCGCAAGATGGCGCACGAGGTAAAGAATTCGCTCACGCCCATCCGGCTGACGGTGGAAGAAATGGTGGCCCGGCAAAGTGGAACCGAGCGCAAATTCTTCGAGCAGGCCGCGCAAATTGTGGTCGAGGAAGTGGAAAGCCTGGAGCGCCGCGTGCGTGCGTTTTCGCAATTTTCCGCCGAGCCTCCAGTGCGCCTGCGCGAGCTGGATTTGAACGCCGTGGTTGAGGACCGGGTCGCGTTTCTAAAGACCGGACACCCTGAAATCAACTACAGCGTACGGCTCGAGCAAACAGGGCCCCATGCCGTTGCCGATGAGGACCTGGTAAAGGGCATTTTGGTCAACCTGCTTGAAAATGCCGCGCAAGCTGCGGGCGCGGGCGGCGACGTGCTTGCCGTCACGCAGGTGTTGAACGGAAAAGTCGCGGTTGAAATCCACGACTCCGGTCCCGGGCTGAGCGAACAGGCGCGCCGCACCCTGTTCCAGCCCACGATCTCCTTCAAGAAAAACGGCATGGGCCTGGGGCTCTCGATCGCCCGCAAGAGCGCGCTGCTATCGGGCGGCGACATCGTGGTCGTGCCCGGCGAGCTCGGCGGCGCCGCGTTTCGTGTTGTGCTTCCTAACGGGTCCAATGGCGTCCAAAAAAGTTCTGATAGTTGACGACGAAGACAACATCGGCCGCTCGCTGCGCATGATTCTGGAGCGCGAGGGCTACGCGGTGGCCATCTGCCGCTCCGTCGCCGAGTTCCGCAAGAATGGCGACACGCAGCGCGCCGACGCGTTCCTGTTCGACATGCGCCTGCCCGATGGCAGCGGCATCGACCTGCTGCGTTCTCTCCAGCAGAACGACAGCCGCGCGCCCGCCATCATGATCTCCGGGCACGGCACTATCGCCGATGCCGTCGAGGCTACGCGCGCCGGCGCGTTCGATTTTCTCGAGAAGCCGCTCAGCCGGGAAAAGGTGCTGGTGGCGCTGAAGAACGCCCTCGAGCATGCCAGCCTGCGCCGCGAGAACGAACGCCTCCGCGAAATCGTGGGGCCGGGGCCGAAGATGATCGGCTCGAGCCCGGCGTATTTGCGCGCCGTGGAGCAGGCCTCGATGGCGGCGCGGTCGGACGCGCGCGTGCTGCTGATCGGCGAATCCGGCAGCGGCAAAGAGCTGCTGGCCGAGCACATTCACCGCCTGAGCCCGTTCGCCGCCGGCCCTTTCGTGAAGGTGAACTGCGCGGCGATCCCGACCGAGCTGATCGAGAGCGAGCTGTTCGGCCACGAGAAAGGCGCATTCACCGGCGCGGCCGCCATGCGACGGGGAAAATTTGAGCTGGCCGATAATGGCACGCTGTTCCTGGACGAGATCGGCGATCTGCACGCGGCGTCTCAAGCGAAATTGCTGCGTGTGCTGCAGGAGGGCGAATTTCACCGCGTGGGCGGCGAGCAATCGATTCGCGTTGCCGTGCGCGTGATCTCGGCCACCAACCGCGAGCTGGCTTCGCTCGTGGCCCAGGAAAAGTTCCGGGAAGACCTCTATTACCGCGTCAGCGTGGTGCCCATCCGCGTTCCGTCGCTGCGCGAGCGCCCTCACGATATCCGGCTGCTGGCCGAATATTTTCTGGAAGAATTCTGCGCGCGCAATAATTTCAAGCCCAAGACCATCGCCACCGACGTTTATCCCGTGCTCGAAAGCCATGCCTGGCCCGGAAACGCGCGCGAGCTGCGCAACGCCATCGAACGCATGGCGATTCTGACCCCCGGCGAGCAGCTCACGCGGGAATCGATCCCCGTCGAGATCCGCGTGCAGCGCGACGGCTCCGCGCGCTCGAGCGTGCAGGAAGCCCGGGCGTCAGCCGAGCGCGAATACATCCTGCGCGCGCTCGAAGAGGCCAACTGGAACGTCTCCGGCGCCGCGCGTGCGCTCGGTATGGAGC
>DATLVQ010000928.1:0-2608 GCA_035577325.1 Bryobacteraceae bacterium
CGCCGACGCGATTGCGGAGGTAATTGATCCAGATTTCCTGATGCCCTTTGCTAGTGCTGGCTCGACGCTCTTCCTTGGTCCAAGGCAAGTAAGCTCCCTCGACAAAGGCGGTTAACGTGATCCTTGAATTCGCACTGAGCCTATCGCGATTGACGGTTTGCATGAAGGATTCCCGACTCTTCTCGACTTCAAAAATATTGGAGAAGTCATTCGAGCGGCCGAGACACTTGGAGACGCGCTTAAGCTGGCTGGATCCGTCTGCCTGCGAGATTCGCTGGCGGTATTGGACGTACCATGCGCCATGGTCTTCGTATAGATAGCCCTTTTGATAATGGAATTTTACTTTCACGGATAGCTCCCATCTGCGGACGAAGCCGCACACCAATCATTTGTCCGTTGTGACGGCGGATAGCCAAAAAAAACCGAGCTGGGCGGATGTTGCTTGGATTAGAGTAGGTGCTCTCGGACGAAAGAATGGTGTCGAGCGGCGTTTCTGCCGAATCGTGATGAGGCCAACGGCTTATCGATGCGGAGGATTCAGGTTTGTTGGGTCTGTCATCGGCGGCGATACCAGAGAATCCGGCCATGCCTCAGAAAAAATAGGAACGGCAACCCTTCGCTCTCCATTATGGAAACTTCGAGCGACTGTCTGGAAAACCGCGGCCTCAGCCCTGACATCGCTGCGTGAAATGGCTTTACAACAACTTACAAGCACGCGGGGACTGCCAAACGCAGAGCAAGTCGTACAAGACCACTCGAATTGTGGGTTGGATTGTGGGTTGAGAAGACAGAGACCGACAGCCCTGCCCTTCGAGGCGGCGAGAAGAAAGTGCTATGAAGTTTTCGGTGCAAGCTCTCCAAACCAGTAGGCGGCAGTTACTCCGCCATCCATCAGGAAATCGCTGCCGGTAATGAAAGCGCCATCCGACCCCATCAAAAGTGTACCGACCGTTCCGACTTCGTCCGGCGTTCCCGCCCGGCCGGCCGCCGACACTTCGAGCATTTTCCTGGTCATCCCGCCTAACGCTTTGGTTTCCTCTTGCACGCCGCAAGTCGATCTGCTATAAACTGAACCATATGGTTCAGTTTAACGAAACCCGCCTCGACGCTTCGTTCGCCGCGCTGTCGGACGCGACCCGGCGCGGCGTGCTGGAGCAACTCAGCCGCGCCGACGCTTCTATCACGGACCTCGCCGGAAAGTTCCATATGACCCTCACGGGCATGAAGAAGCATGTTGCCGTGTTGGAGCGGGCGGCGCTCGTCACTACTGAAAAGGCCGGGCGCGTCAGAACCTGCAGGCTTGCCATGCGCGCGCTGGAAGAAGAGGCCGCCTGGATCGAGCGGCACCGCCAACTCTGGAGCGCACGCTTCGACGAGCTGGACAAGATTGTCGAGCACTTAAAATCAAAGGAGAAGGCAGATGCCCGAAGGAAAAGAAGGTAGTCCCGCCGCCATGAACCGCACTGCCGTGGAACGCAAGTCCGACCGCGAACTCGTCGTGACGCGAACGTTCGATGCCCCGGCGTACATCGTCTTCGAAGCGTGGAGCAAACCAGAATTGTTCAAGCGTTGGTGGGTTCCGAAGTCGGCGGGCATGTCGCTGGTCTCATGCGACATGGATGTGCGCACCGGGGGCGGGTATCGCTTCGTGTTCCGCCATCCGGCCTTCGACCAACCGATGGCGTTCTTCGGCACGTACAAAGAAGTGACGCCACACAAGCGCATCGTCTGGACGAACGAAGAGAGCGATCAGGGCGCAGTGACCACGGTGACATTCGAAGAAAATGCCTGCAAGACGCTGGTCACCTTTCACGAACTCTATCCCACAACAGCGGCCCTCGAGGAAGCCCTCGCCGGTTCGGCGGAAGGCCTGCCCGAACAGTTCGCGCAGCTGGATGAGTTGCTCGCAGGCAGGTCGTGACACACTGCGACCCACGGCGCATGGAAGGGATGACGATGACACACACGAGACGCGATTTCCTGAAGACTGCCACAGCCACCGCAGTGCTGACTGCGGCCCTTCCCGTTCAAGCCAAGGAGACGCCCACTATGTCAAAAGAGAATTTTGCCGACGTCAACGGCCAGCATATCTTTTACAGCGTGCATGGCGCCGGCAAGCCGCTCATTCTTCTTCACGGGGGCATCGACCCAGACAGCTACGGGAGCAATCTAGCCGAGCTGGCTAAGAGCCGGCAGGTGATCGCCGTCCATCTGCAGGCGCATGGGCGTACGCCGGACAGCGCCAGGCCAATGCGCTGTGAAACGATGGGCGACGACATTGCCGCTCTGATCGGCGATCTCAATCTCGGCAAGGCCGACGTTATGGGCTACTCGCTGGGATCCTTCGTCGCGCTGCAGACCGCAATCCGCCATCCGGACACAGTCGACAGGCTCGTGCTCCTGGCCGCGAGGATGCGGCAGGACGACGCTTTTCCGGAGGTGGTAGCGGCCCTCAATCAGTTGGAGGCAAATGCTGCCGCGATCGGCCCTGGCGTCAAGGCATCGCCGTTAGGGCAGAAATATCCGGATGTGAATTGGACGAACCTCTTCAAGAAAGTCGGTGACATGACCAAACGCCCCTTTGACTGGAGCGCCGACATCGCCAAGC
>DATLVQ010000929.1:0-4354 GCA_035577325.1 Bryobacteraceae bacterium
ACCTCGGATGGAAAGCCACAGACGTAAATGCGCATTCTGCTGACGTCGAGTGCTTCTCATGTGCCCCCGCGCGGTGGTTCGACGCGCAGCAATCTGGCCTGGCTCGACGCACTCGCCGCGGGGGGGCACACCTGCCGCGTGGTGGGTGGCGCGCTTTCGACTGATACCCCCGAAAAGCTCACGCAGGTGCGCCATGAGCTGGAAGACCAGCAGATCGAGCTGGCCTCATCCGAAAACTACGCTGTGGCGGACCCCGTCAAACGCGCCGCGGCTCTGAGGCAGCAGATTCGCGAATTTCAACCGGATTGGGTGTTGGTTTCATCGGAAGACATCGGCCAGGGTCTGCTGCGCGCGGCGCACGAGGCGGCTTCAGGGCGCGTAGTCTACCTGGCACACACGCCGCAGTTCTATCCGTTCGGCCCGGCCAGCTGGAATCCCGATCGCGAGGGCGCAGACCTGGTGGCCAGCTCCGCCGCGATCGTCGCCATCGGACACCACACGGCCGACTACATCCACCGGCACCTGGGCCGGCGGGCCGAGGTGATCCATCCGCCCATTTACGGAAGCGGCCCTTTTGCCGACTACGGGCAGGTCGACGGTGGATTCGTCACCATGATCAATCCGTGCGCCGTGAAAGGCAGTTCAATTTTTCTAGCGCTCGCCGCCGACCTTCCAGGCTGCCGGTTCGCCGCGCTGCCCGGCTGGGGCACGACCGCCGAAGACCGGCGCGCGCTCGCAAAACAGCCCAATGTCACGCTGTTGCGTAACTGCAAGAGCATCGATCACGTGCTGCAAGACACGCGCATCCTGCTGGTCCCGTCGCTCTGGTTCGAAGGCTTTGGCCTCGTGGTGGTGGAAGCCATGCTGCGCGGTATTCCGGTGGTCGCGAGCAATGCGGGCGGGCTGGTCGAAGCCAAACTGGGAACGGACTTTGTAATCCCCGTGCGCCCCATCGAGCGCTACGAAGCGGCGTTCGACGACCAGGGGCTGCCGCGCGCGGTTTTGCCGCAGCAGGATCTTGCTCCGTGGTCCGCGGCACTGCGTGCGCTGCTGGGCGATCAGGCGCTGTATCAGCATGCTGCTGCCGCGGCGCGCGACGCAGCCACGAAGTTCGTTTCGGGGTTGCGGCCGGATCTGCTGGAGGAATTTCTTCTGGCGCTCGCGCCCGGCCGGCCCGTCATGCGCTCCGAGGACGCGCTCGCGCGGCTCTCGCCCGAAAAGCGTACGCTGCTCCTCCAGCGGCTGCGGGCCCGCGACGCCAGGTAGCGATCCGGATGCGAATACTGCTGGCGCAAAACTCGCGCTATTACCCGGCGCACGGCGGCGGCGACAAATCCAATCGCCTTCTCATGGAAGCGCTGGCAGCGCGCGGGCACAACTGCCAGGTGGTGGCGCGCATCAGCCAGTTCGGCCATCGCGAGCACGAACTTTTCTTGAGCGAACTAGCCGCGCGCGGCATCCCGAACGAGTCGGAGGAAGACGGCGTGGTGAGCTTCGAGCGCGCCGGCGTGCGCGTGCTGACGGTGACCAATCGCCCGAGCCTCCGCGCGTACTTTGCGGAACGAACCCAATCGTTCCAGCCTGAAGTTATCGTGGCTTCGACCGATGATCCCGCCCAGCTTCTGCTCGAGCCCGCGCTGCGCTACGATCCCGCGCGCGTGGTCTATCTGGCCCGCGCCACGCTCGCCCTGCCCTTCGGCCCCGATTGCGCTTTTCCGAGTGCGACGAAAACCGAGACGCTGCGCCGCGCCGATGCGGTGGTAGGCGTCAGCCGGTATGTGTCGGATTATATTCGCCGCTGGGGCGGCATCGAGGCGGTGCACGTGCCGATCTCGCTGCTCGAGCCCGGCCCCCATGAGCCCCTCGGCTACTTCGAAAACGAATTCGTCACCATGGTGAACCCGTCCGCGGTGAAGGGCATCTCGATTTTCCTCGCTCTGGCCGAGCGCATGCCGAACGTGCACTTCGCCGCTGTCCCGCTGTGGGGCACCAACGCCGCCGACCGGCAGTCGCTCGCGCAGCACGCGAACATCACGGTCCTGCCGCCGGTCGACTACATCGACAAGCTGCTGGCGCGCACGCGCGTGCTGCTGGTGCCGTCGCTATGGGCCGAAGCGCGGTCGCGCATCGTGGTGGAAGCCATGTTGCACGGTGTGCCGGTGGTGGCCAGCAATGTCGGTGGCATTCCCGAAGCCAAGCTGGGCGTCGATTATCTGGTGCCCGTGCGCCCTATTGAGAGATATCAGGAGCGCGTAGACGAGCAGATGGTGCCGGTGGCCGACGTTCCCGGGCAGGACATCGGCCCCTGGTACCAGGCGCTCGACCGGCTGCTCTCCGATCGCGGCCACTACGAGCAACTATCGCGCGCCTCGCGTATCGCGGCGCTCGAGTACGCGGCAAACCTGAGTGTCGAGCCGTTCGAGCGATTACTGGAAGCGACGGTGCGCCGGACCAAAGCGGCGCCGGCGGCGTCTGCTACCGCGGAAGCGCCGGGCGCCGACCCGCTGGCGAAATTGTCCCCCGAGAAACGGCAACTTCTGGCGCTTCGTTTGCGCGCCGCCGCGCCGCGCACCGGCGCGTGGTTTCCTTCCATACAGAGCACCGCGGGAGCGAAGTTGCGCCTGTTCTGTTTTCCGTATGCGGGTGGTGGAGCCAGCGTGTTTCGCGGATGGGGCGAGCACCTGCCGGCGGGTATCGCCGTGCTTCCGGCGCGGTTGCCCGGCCGTGAAACGCGACTCGGCGAGCCGCCGTTCGACCTGATGGAACAGTTGATCGATGCGCTGCGCGAAGCCATCGCCCCGTATCTTGACCAGCCCTTCGCATTTTTCGGCCACAGCCTGGGCGCGGTGATCGCGTTCGAGCTGGCGCGGACGCTGCCAGATCCGCCGGTGTGTCTGCTGGTTTCAGGCGCGCGCGCTCCGCAACTACGCCGCGATCACGTCCCGCCGCCACCGCCTGCCGACGACGAATTGATCCAAGAGCTGCGGGGCCTCAACGGCGTCCCGCAGGAGCTTCTCGACAACAAGGAGCTGATGCAGCTCGCGCTGCCCGCGTTGCGCGCCGATACTGCTCTCTACCGCAATTACGTCTACATCGAAAGGCCGCCGCTCGCCTGCGACATCCGCGCCTACGGCGGCACCGGCGATGAGAGGATCACGCGCTGGCATCTCGAAACCTGGGCCGAGCAAACTACGAAATCTTTTTCGGTGGAGATGTTTCCCGGCGGGCATTTCTTCCTAAATGCAAACCGGGCGGAATTTCTGGCGGCTGTGTCTAAGGATTTGAAGGGAATCGCCAACCTGTAGTGCAGGGCTGCGCGGTTTCTGCGGAGACCTTCGGGGTTAGCCTGTAGCGCAGAGCAGCGTCGCATCGGTGCGAAAATGAAGTTGAATTGATGGAAAGCATCATCGTTCGGGCGATGGTTCTATTCGCCGCAGGGCTGTTACCGGGCGCCTCCGATGGCCAGACGCCAGTCAACGATCCGATCAAGAGCGTTCGCATATCCGGCCGTGTCACGGATTCCACCGGGGGACCAATCGCAAACGCAGCGGTGAAAGCCAAGGTCACATTCGGGCAACACTCAGCAATCGCGCAGACCGACGAGAACGGAAGATTCACATTCCCAGCCGTAGTGCCGCAACAATTCGAATTGTTCGTTGAAGCGCATGACTTCAGCCCATTGGTGGTTGGCGTGAAAGCGCCGCGCGACTCCGCCAAAATCGATGTCGGAACCGTCGTAGTCGAAGTGACCCCGATTGAAGTGACTCCAGATCTACCTTATGAGCCATCCACATTGCCAGGCTCACTGATATCAGAACCGGGCGCGACGTTCCTCCCGAATCCGCCATCCGGCCGCGAAGAAACTACACCCTCCTGCCGGCGAACTACTTCCTGCTCCAAAGTAAATAGAAGCGGTCACCGTATCGTTTTCATGAATCACATGGTCGAGTTCCATATCCCGTCATCCGCGCATTTGACGAAAACCACTGACGCCGATTATGTCGACTATCGTGTCCGCTACGGTCCGACGCGAGAGAAAATGTGGCTCAACTTTGTGTTTGGGCCGATGGTGGGTGAGTACGCTGCTCATAACACTCATAGCGGGGATATTCGATGGACATGGAGAAAATGGACCTGCAATGGCATCGAAGGCAATGACGTGCGCGGCATTTCCTCTGATGGCGGCAGATGGCGTTACATCAATATGGCGGCAAGCGGATTCGCCGCGTACGAAGGCGTCGCCGCTAAGGCCGCGGACTATTTTGATGGAATCCTGGACACAATGTGCTGCGGAAAGCGGCTATTTTGATCGCCCGCTCGCCAGATCAATAATAACTACTTCTCCCTGCTAATC
>DATLVQ010000930.1:0-6520 GCA_035577325.1 Bryobacteraceae bacterium
GAAGAAGCGTATGCCGCCGGCGGCACAGTCATGAAATTCGGCCGTTTCTTCACGGACACCGAGAGCCGACACCACCTGGCCGTGGCTGTAATCGGTGAAGACGTGCAGAAGGCGTTTTTCGCCAACGAAGATCCCGTCGGCAAATGGATCGAAGTCGATGGCCACCAGTTCGAAGTCATCGGTGCCATGGAACGGCCCGCCGCGTCGTTCCCCGGCAGCCAGGATCTCCGCATCCTGTTTCCCTATTTCACGATGCAGAAGCTGTTCCCCAACGCCCGCGAGAACATGCTGATCGCCGTCGCCTATCCGGGCATGATGACCCAGGCGGAAGATGAGGTGCGTGCCGTTCTGCGCATCGAACGGCGCGTCCCTCCCAACCAGCCGGAGAACTTCTCCATCTCCACGTCAGAACAGATGGTGGAGGACTTCCACAAAGTCACCGCCATGGTGGCGCTGGTGGTGGTCGTGCTCAGCTCTATCGGCCTGCTGGTCGGTGGCATCGGTGTCATGAATATCATGCTGGTCTCGGTCACTGAGCGCACGCGCGAGATTGGCATCCGCAAAGCCATCGGCGCGCGCCGTGGCGATATCGTACTGCAGTTTCTCACCGAAGCCGTGGTGCTCACGGTGCTCGGCGGCATGCTCGGCATGTTCTTCGGCTGGCTGGTTTCGCTCGCCGCGCGCCTGATCTTTCCCAGTCTGCCTACGGCCGTGCCACTTTGGGCCGCCGTGCTGGGGGTTGCCGTGTCGGTAGGCGTCGGCCTGTTCTTCGGTATCTGGCCGGCCACGCGTGCTGCCCGCCTCGATCCGGTAGTGGCCTTGCGGTACGAATAATTCACAGCAGACCGGCAGAGGCGCTCACTACCCTTGCTGGACCGATTGTCCGATGCCTTTCCCCGAGCGTTCACATTACGCCGGTAGCCGAAGTTGGGTTCCCCCCAATGGACTGTCCAGTTAGCCACTGCTGGCGGTTTGGCGGCGGCACGCCTGACGCCATGGCCCTCCGCACCCCTTCTGAGTCCTTTGTCCAAATCCTTGCCTCCCGGTACGGCAGTCGTGCGTATTCATCTTGTGAAGCGAGCGCTCTGGCAGGCGCTGGATGAATCATCCGGTGCGCAGTGCGTCGGAGCGACTGGAGTAATTATGCGAATCGCAACGTTCATGTTGGCTGCCTGTGTCGCGCCCGTATGGGCTCAGGAATTCAAGCTGTCCGCGAATCTGGACCGGCTGTCGGCGAAGGCGCAAAATTCGCTGGACGTCACGCTCGACGGATCCCTGCTTCGGTTCGCAGGCAAGTTCCTCTCCGACGAGGACCACGATCAAGCCAAAGCCAAAAAGCTGATGGCCGGAATCGAAGGCATTTACGTCCGCAGTTTTGAGTTCGCCGGCGATGGCGGCTACGACGTGGCCGACTTGGAGGCCGTTCGCGCGCAGCTCCGGGGGCCGGATTGGTCGCGCATCGTCGGGGTGAAATCGAAGCGCTGCGGCAAAGACGCCGACGTCTTTCTCAAGACAACTGGCAGCGGGCAGATTGGTGGTATCGTCGTCATCGCCGCCGAACCCCGGCGGCTGACTATCGTGAACATCGCCGGAACAATCGACCCGGCCAAAATCGTGGACTTGAGCGGCCGTTTTCATATTCCCGAGCTCGCGCTGTCCGACCAGTTCGCCGAGAGGACGAAGTCGAAGTGAGAGTGCGATTACTGGCCCTGCTTCTAACCGCGGTGAGCGCTGCTCACGCCGGCGAAAACGAATTCGACCGGATTGTGAAAGCCATCCAGCTCCACTATGGGACCTCGCCTACGCACATCCCCCTGATGGGAATGGCGAATCTATTCGTGAAAGTCGCTCGTCCGGCCGGAACCTGTGGCTTCAAGCTGGCGGTCTTCGAAAACCTGGGTTCGTCGCCGTCATATGGCGTGCACGCTGAGCTGGATCAATTCATGCGCAGCCTTGCGGGCAGCAGCTTGCATCCTCTGGTGCGCGTGCACTCGCGTGCTAATGCCGAATCTACCTACATTTACGCCGGGGAACTCGGTCGGTCCACGAGGTTGTTGATCGCCACCTTCCAGCGCAATGAGACGACCATCGTTGAGGTCAGGGTAAGCATGGATGCGCTGCTCAAGATGATCGAATCTCCCAGGCAGGCGGCGATGTTCTCGGGCTCAGAATCAAAAGGCGAGTAATTCGTAATCGATAGGAAGTAGCTGACCGAACTCGCCAGAGGATTTATGCGACTCGGCAGATTCAGGTTCCTCCCGGCCTTGAAAACTCCCGGTAGCACTGGTACGATCAAATTCCCCCCAGAGATCGTCATGCTCCATTGGTTCGCTAGACAGCTTCCTATGCCAAACATCCCACTGGGAACAGCGAGTGTTGAATGAGCGACCTGGCGCCCTGCGGCCCCAATCGCGAGAACAACACGGACAATTCAACGGCCGGCAGTCAGTCACACGTTTTGCAGTTCGTGCTCGATAGCATGCGCGACGGTGTCACGATCATGGACCGGCAAGCAACGTTCGTGCTGCGCAATCGCGCGGCTGAGCATATCGCCGGCATCGCTCCAAAACACACTTCTCCCATAGACTGGTCGCGCGATCTTGGAGTCTGCCTTCCCAAGGGCGCCGCCTCGCTCTCCGAAGAAGACCTCCCGATGTTGCGCGCCCTTCGCGGCGAAACGGTCGATTCAGTGGAATTGTTTGTGTGCCATCCGCACGCTCCTCAAGGCCGGTGGGTGAGCGTGACGGCCCGGCCATTAGCGGACGAACAAGGGATTCCAAACGGCGCAATCGCGATCTACCGCGACGTGACCGAGCGTAAACAGGTCGAGCAGGCGCTGAGTGCTTCGGAGGGCCGCTATCGGCTCCTATTCGAAAAAAACCTCGCCGGCGTCTTGCGCACGGCGCTCGACGGGCGCGTTCTCGAGTGCAATGAAGCCTTCGCCAAGATGCTGGGCTATGACACCAGCGAAGAGGTGGCGTCCCTCAACGTCGAGGCGTTTTATTGCCAGCCGGCGGAGCGCGATGCGATTCTGGGTCGGTTGCGGGAGCAAAAGGCGCTCACCCAGGAAGAAATCTGCTTCCGCCGGAAGGATGGTGCTCCCGCCTGGATACTCACCAATCTGAATCTGGTGGAAGATGAAGCCGGCGGTGCCACTATCATCGGCACTTCATTTGATATCACCGAGCGAAAAATATCCCGCGAAGCGCTGAAGCAGAGCCAACAACGCTTTGCCGCCTTCATGCGCCATCTGCCCGGCGTAGCCTTCATGAAGAATCGGGAAGGCCACTACGTGTACTACAACGAGGCCGCCCAGGGTCTATTCCAACTCGATCCGCAGGACTTCCTTGGAAAGACCGACCATGACGTTTGGCCGGTCGAGTACGCCGACCGCTTTGTATCTAACGATCGCCAGGTAATCCTTACCAAGGCGCTCGTCGAGACCGTCGACCCTGTGCCCCACAAGCACGCCGTGCATTACTGGCTGATTTACCGCTTTCCCATTCTGGACGAGCACGACGAAGTCCAGTTCATCGGCGGCGTCGGCGTCGATATTACCGAGCGCCGCCAACTGGAGGATCAGCTCCGACAATCGCAAAAAATGGAGGCCATCGGGCGCTTGGCCGGCGGCGTTGCGCACGACTTCAACAATCTGCTCACCGTGATTTCCGGTTACGGGCACATGATCATACGCGATCTGCCGCATGACGACCCGCTGCACAGTTGCGTGGAAGAGGTGCTCAAGGCCGCCAGCCGCGCCACCAGCCTCACCAATCAGTTGCTGGCCTTTAGTCGCCGCCAGGTCATCCAGCCGAAAGTCCTGGATTTGAACGCGCTCGTAGCCAACATGGACCGCATGCTGCGTCGCGTGATTGGCGAGCACATCGAGCTCGAGACCGTGCTCAGCCCCGGTATTGGCAGCGTCAAGGCCGACGCCGGCCAGCTCGAGCAGGTGATCATGAATCTGGCCGTCAACGCGCGCGATGCCATGTCCGAAGGCGGCAGGCTCTCCATCCGCACCAGCAACGTGGAGGTGCGGCGTTCTTCACGGGTGCACACCGATGTGCGGCCAGGCTCCTACGTGAAGCTCACCGTGGCCGACACGGGGAAGGGAATGGATGCGGAGATCATGGTCCATCTCTTCGAGCCGTTTTATACGTCAAAGGAAACTGGCAAGGGCACCGGCCTCGGGCTTTCGACGGTTTACGGCATCGTAAAGCAGAGCGGCGGTGAAATCGTGGTGGAGAGCGAACCCGGTCGCGGCGCCATCTTCAACATCTACCTGCCCAGAATTACCGACCCCACGCAGCTCGCGCCCTCGACCGCCGGCGAACGCCCGGTACGTGCCGGCACCGAAACCATTCTGCTGGTGGAGGACGAGCTCGGCGTACGGCAACTGGTTCATGAGATGCTGCGCCGGCTCGGGTACACGATCTACGAGGCCAGTAATGGCGCCGATGCCGTTCGCATATTTGCCCAGCATCAGAACGCGATCGACTTGCTGCTGACCGACGTCATCATGCCCCAGATGAGCGGGCGCGAGCTGGCGGAGCGCCTGAAAGCGGTGCGGCCCACGCTGAAAGTGCTTTATATTTCCGGCTACACCGACGACATGCTGGCACACCACGGTGTCCTCGAATCCAATGTGTACCTGCTGCAAAAACCTTTTGCTCCCGACGATCTGGCCAAGAAGCTGCGCGAAGTGCTGGACACGCCGACGGTGAGACGCGCCGACGCGTAATCGCGCGATCCGCGCTATTTCCCTGGATACGGCGCGTCGAACCCTTTCGCGTTCCACCACAGAATCCGGTTCAGCACATCCGCGCGAATGTCGTCGGGATGCGACCAGTTCATGGCCAGCGATTGCCGCGCCGCCCACAGCGGTTTCCCGCTGAGCGACGCCAGCGGCGGGTTCATCTCGTCGAGCGCCACGCGTGCCGGCAGGCACTTGTACGGTGTCACGTCGGCGTCAGGCGTGAATACGCTGGTCATCGCCCGTGCGTTCGATGCGTACCGCGTGCGCGGGGGAATTTCGAAAATGTCCTGAATGGTCCGCACCATGGCTGTGTGCGTGTAAAAGTTTGAATCCACCAGCCCGCGCCGTATGTGTGGCCCGATCGCCAGCGCCACCGTGCGATGTCCATCCACGTGGTCCCAGCCGTCCTGCGCGTCGTCCTCCACCACCAGAATCAGGCTTTCCGGCCAGAAGCGGCTCTTCGAAATGCCTTCCACGATCCGTCCCAGCGCCAGATCGTTATCCGCCACCATGGCACGCGGCGTGGCCGAACCCGGGCTCGTCCCATTAGTATGATCTTCATCCAGCGTGATGACGGAAAGATTCGGCATCTTCCCGCTCTTCTCGCGTCCCGCGAGTTCACGCAGATATTCCTCGGCGCGAATCTGATCCGGAATGCTGGTCGAGTTGTGCGGATAAGTCGGGCTCAGAATCTTCGCCAGCGCCGGCACGCCGCTGCGCTCGCCTACGACGTTTCGCCATGTCCCTTCCTTATAATGCTTCCAGTACGCTCCCCAGCTGAGCTCGTCACGCTCGTTCATATCCACGGTATTTTGCGTCGCGGGATCCCAGCGCGCCGGCAGGCTGAACTCGCCATAGACGCGTACGTCCAATGTTTTTTTCGCCGATTGCCAGAAAAATCCAGCCGGCGAAACGGTGAGCGCATCGCTCATGTTCCAGGCATACCCACGCGGCGACCCGGCAAAAGCGCGCTCCACGTAATCGCTGACGAACGCCTGCATCAGCCACTGGTGGCCGTCAAAACTGATGGCGCCGCCGGTGTGAAAATTGTCCAGCAAGACATATCGCTCCGCCAGCGCATGGTGGTTCGGTGTGATCTCGCGCCCGTACACGCATAGCCTGGGGTCGCCGTTGCCCTTGGCGATATCGCCCAATACCTGATCGTATGTGCGATTTTCCTTGATGATGAAAAAGACGTGCCGGATGCCCAGCGACGAGAGGTTGCCCACTCCGCCCGAAGGCTCGAAGCGCGGGCTGTTGGCCGCTCGGACTTCGCGTGTGCCTGCTAGGATCTGCGCCTCCTCGGGCGCCGGAATTCGCGCTAGAGAACCTTCGAACTGCAGCGAATTGAACGCGCCGTTCCGCGCCGCGGTGTTGCCCACACCCTTGATGTTGATCACGCGCATCGCGCCGTCGCTATCCACGGCCACGCCCGAAGGAAACCACCCTGTGGGCAGCGCACCTGCCAATTTCCACTCCTGCCCTTGCGGGCGGACGATGGCGATGGCGTTGTTGCCGCCGCACGCCACGTAGATCGTCTTACCATCCGGCGCAAAGGCTGTCGCCACCGGCTGGCTGCCGAGCGTGCCCTCCGGCCAGGTTTCGATTTTCATCTCTGTGGCGCGCAGAGTGGCCGTGTCCACTAGCGAAATGGAATCGGAATGGCCGTTCGCCACAGCCAGCAGCTTCTCATCGGGGCTCAGCGCCAGTGCCGATGGCGCCAGACCCACCGCCACTTCGCGCGTCGAAAAATCCTCAGCGTCG
>DATLVQ010000931.1:0-6540 GCA_035577325.1 Bryobacteraceae bacterium
GACGCGCCACGATAGGATCGCCCAGCCGCAAACCGTCGATCTCTTCAAGGGCCATGGAAAGCAGATTTCCATTGCGGAAGCCGATTACCTGTGTTCGGATTATCCGTCCACCCGAGGCCAGGATGGCGCAGAAATCGCCGACGGCCGCCGCCGGTCCGCGCGATTCGATGAGCAGCCCGACCAGTTCCACCACTTCCCCGGACCAGACGAACGGATCTACGTTCTCCAGCCGCGCTAGATACGGATCGAGATTGATGTCGGGCAAAGAGCTCGTCATGGGCGTTGAAAGCGGTCGGCCAAGCCGCGTTCAATCTCTCTCAATTGAGAATCAATCGAAGCATCCAGATTGCCTCGCGGCATCTCGAAGACTGCGGCGCCTGGCTCCTGGGCAGGGTCGGCGACGACCTCCACTTTGGCGCTCATGCCCATGCGCTCGATAGCCACACTGAGCGCCGGTATGTAATCGGGGTGCATTTTTACGCGGCAGGTTTCCTGGGCCTGGAGGCGTTGCAGCGCGGCGCTCACTAGTCCTTCAATGGCCGAGGGATCGACGGTCAGCTCGCGGCGCAGGACGCGGCGCGCGATAGCAATCGATAGCCGCACGGCATCGAGTTCGGTCTGGCTATATAGCCGGCTGCGATATTCATCTACGCCGGCGATGCTTTCCGTCAGGCGCTGGATAGCGGCCCGGACCTCATCTGCCGCCTGGGCTTTTCCAGCGGCTTCGCCTTCGCCGTAGCCAATTGTGTGCGCCTCGCGGACGCGCTTTTCCATCTCCTGTTCCAACTCCCCGATGCGCGTCTGCAGGGTATTGGCCGGATCCGACGTAGAACCCGGCCTGAGTTCCAATGCGGCGCGCCGGCGGTCGAGCGTCTCGCCGGAAGGCGCAACCGTTCGCCAGGCAAATGGCCGGACTTGGTCCGGAGTCTCCACCAGAACGGCTTTAGACGACATACTGGTCGCTGCCTCCCTTGAGGCTGACCACGCCTTGGGCTTGCAGTTCCTTCACCTTGGCAATCACTTGCTTTTGGGCCGCTTCCACGTCCTTGATACGAACCGGGCCGGCGGCTTCCATGTCTTCTTTCAACATTTCAGCACCGCGCTCCGACATGCACGAGGTGAAATGATTCTTTAGCGAGTCGCTGGTGCCTTTGAGCGCGATCGTCAGGACCTTGCGGTCGACTTGCGCCAGCACTTCCTTGATGCTCTTCTGATCGAGCGTGAGGAAGTCCTCGAAGACGAACATCAGGTTGCGGATGCCTCCGGCGGTGTTGGCGTCGCGTTGCTCGATATTCGACAACAGCGCCTCACTCATGCTGGAATCGAGCCGGTTGAACATTTCGGCGACTGCGCGCACGCCACCGCGAGATTCGCGGCTGAAGTCGCCCAGGCCCTTCAGTTTCTCTTCAATCACGCCGGCGATTTTGGTGATGATTTCCGGCGCAATCTGATCGAGACCCGCCATGCGCAGGGCCACGTCGCCGCGTACTTCTTCGGGAAGCGAGGTCAACAGCGCAGCGGATTTCGAGGAATCCAGGTGCGAGAGAACCAGCGCCACGGTTTGCGGATGCTCCAACTGCAGGAAACGCGCCAGCTGCTTCGGCTCGGCCTTCTGCAACGCGCCGAAGCTGGACGGCTTGCCGATGTCTTTCGGCAGCTTGTCCAGCAGGCGCAGTCCTGCTTCGGGGCCAAACGCCGCCACCAGCATTTTGCGCGCGTATTCGAAGCCACCGCTGACAACGTAATCGCTGGCGAGGGTGAGGTTGTAAAACTCCTCGAGCACGCCCTCCACTTGATCTCCGCTGAGGGACTTGGTGCGCGCGACCTCTTTGCTGACGCGCTGGATCTCATCCTCGGAAAGCTGGCTGACAATTTTCGCGCTGGCCTGATCGCCGAGGCTGATCAGCAGCATGGCAGCCTTGCGGGTACCCGATAGTGAATCATACCCGCGATCCGCCGCCGATACTACCCCTGGTTCATCGAGCAGCTCGTCTTCGAGTTGTGCGTTCATGACTGGTTAGCTGCCTTCGTTGAGCCAGCTGCGCACAATGTGCGTGGACAGCGTGGCGTCTTTATTGACGTTTTCCCTGAGACGTTTGACCAAGACCGCCGACTTCTTGGTCGCCTCCCGTAGCGCCGCGGCGTCGATCTGTGCCTGCAATGCTGCCTGTTCCGCAAGCTGAGCCCGGCGCTGGGCCTCCAGTGCGGGTTCTACGCCTTCATCTCCGGACGGTAACGTTGGCTGGGCCGATGCCTGCGCCTTGCCTTTGCGGCCCAGCATCTTGGCAAAAGCGCGCCGGAGCAGGACGCCGAGGAACGCGATGACGATGGCGCCGCCGATCGTGATGTACCGGTTGTCGAGCGCGTGTGCCAGCCACGGGGGCAGAGGGATGGCGTTGCCGGCGGGTTTGGAAGCCGGCGAGGCGGCCGAAGGAGGTTCAAGATTGAGAGTCGATTCGAACGGCAGGCTCTCTACGATGAGCTGATCGCCGCGCGTGGTGGAGAAGCCGGTTGCCGCGGCCACCAGATCGCGTATGGATTTCAGTTTCTCAGGGGTTGGCTGCTCGATCACGCGGTGCATCTTGGCGCCTTGGCCCTCCCAATGCACCGCCTGATCCACCAGCACCGAGAGCGACATCCTCTTTACCGTGCCTTCCGGCATCTTGGTGCGGCGGACGACACGGCTGGACTGGTAGGCCACACTTTCAGTCTTTCGCGACGTGCCGGCTAGAGCAGTGGTAGGACGCGGAGCAGGGCGGGGAAGGTTGGATGCCGTTCCCGGAACGCCCGCGGTCCCTGTACCCGGCGTGCTGGTGTCTTCGGATTTCTGGGAAGTCACCACCACCGACCGGTTCGGATCGTACAATTCTTCGCTTTGTTCGCCGCTCGAAAAATCGCAGTCCACCGAAGCGCCGGCGCGGAATTTGTTCGCTCCAAGCAGCGGTTCGAGAGTGGAATTGATCTTGGCGACAAGATCACGCTCGATGCCCTGGCGGATTTCGAGCAGCCGATCGCTCGATTCACCGCCATCCGCTGCTGCTGCCGCGTGCACCCGGCTGAGCAGATTGCCGCGAACATCCAGCACGGAGACCGCTTCCGGCGTCAGACCTTCCACCGCGCTGGCCACCAGGTGCTCGATGGCGACCACGTTTTGCGGCAGCAACGTTGCGCCCGGCCTGAGATGAACCACGACGCTGGCCTTGGCCGGCTGGCGGGACTCCAGGTAGACCGATTCCTTGGGGAATGTCACGTGGACGCGCGCCTGCTCCACTTCGGCCAGCGACATCACGGTACGCTCCAGTTCGCCTTCGAGCGCGCGCCTATAATTGATGTGCTCGACGAACTCAGTGGCGCCGAAGTTCGTCTTGTCGAACAGCTCGAAACCGATGCGCCCGCTTTTCGGCAGCCCGGCCGCCGCCATATCAAGGCGCATTTCGGCCACTTTGGCGGATGGCACCAGCACCGTTGAGCCGCCTTCGGTGAGCCGGAAATCCACGCCGCCTTCTTTCAGTTTTTGCACCACTGCGCCGGCGTCTTCTGAAGCGAGGGTAGTGTAGAGCGGCCGGAAATCGCTTTCGCGTTTCCACTGGACGAAAGCGAAGATTCCGGCGCCCACCACCAGCGCGGCCGCCACGATGGTGACGCGCTGCATAAGCGACAGATCCGCGAGTAGCTTTTTCAACTGTTCCATGGCTTAGGGCGCGCGCTATATCTGCATGCGCATGACTTCCTGGTAAGCGGAGACTACTTTGTTGCGAACTTGAAGACCCAGCTCAAACGCCAGATCGGCGCGCTGGGTAGCGAGAATCGCGGTGTGCAGTTCCTGGCTATCGCCTGTAAGGAAGCCTTCCACGGCTTTGGCGGCCTCTGTGCGCGTCTGCTCGATCTTCTGAATCGTGCCTTCAAGCATGCCGCGAAACTCGCCGGAAGCGCTCTTATCGGCCGGCGTCTGCATCGCACGCGCGATGTTCTCGACGGGCGCCGGTATCGTGATGGGAGAAATGGGAAGGGGCATGCGAAGCTCGCGGTCAGCGCAGCAGATCGATCGAGCGCTGGATCATATCCTTGACGGCCGAGATTGCGGCGACATTTGCCTGGTAGCTTCGCGTCGTGCCCATGAGGTCGACCATGTCTTCGGCCGGATTAATTCGCGGAAACGCCACGTAGCCGTCTTTGTCGGCGTCCGGATGCCCCGGCAGATAGCGGCGCTCAGGGTCGCGGTCGTCCACCACCACTTCCGCCACACGCACGCCATCGGGACGTCCGAGCTGCGATTCGAAGACGGAAGAAAACGGCGACTCAGGGGAGTCGGTGGCGAAAATGGCATCCTTGCGGCGGTACGGTCCGCCATCCGGTGTGCGGGTGGTCTCGGAGTTGGCCAGATTCTCCACCAGCAGCTCGGCGCGCGTTCTTTGCGCGGACATCCCCGACGCGCTAACGGAGAGGAGCGAAAACAGGCTCATGCGCCTTTTCCTTCCTGTATGGCTTCACGCACCGTGCGGATTTGGCCGCGCAGCAGGTTTGTGGCGATGTTGAACCGCAGATCGTTCTCCGCCAGCAGCCGCGCTTCGCGATCGATGCTGACATTGTTGCCGTCGTTACGCGCAGCCAGATCGCGCGCCTCAATCACGTGAGGCGCTATTTCCGCGGCGGCATTGAGAAACTCGTTTTGGAAGTCGATGTCCTTGGTCTTGTATCCGGGGGTGTCCGCGTTCGCGATATTCGACGCCACGAGCTTCTGGCGCGTGCTCAGCAGATCCATATATTGTTCGAGCCTGCCTGCCAGTGGGTCCAGCATGGACCTGTGTTCATGCAAGCCGAGTGCCAGCCATAAACGCCTTCGGGTTCTGGATCGTGCTAACCGAAGTAACTGTTACGGATTCGACGAAGTCAGCATTTCGACGGCGTCAGCGTGTCATCCATCCACTTTCCAGGTGTGGACCAGTGGAGAGTGGCCATGATAGCCGAGGGCCGCGGCAACCTGTTCCAGATCGTCGCGCGTCCGGGCGCGGGAGCAACGTACCGCCTGCAGCGCCCATTGCATGAGCTCATCGGCCTGCCGGGCCAGTTCAACGGGTGGTGGGGCATCCGGGGGCCACTCGGCAAGGACAGTTTCCACGTGGCGGCGGTAATCCGCAAGAGCGGCCTGGACGCTATCGAAATCTTCAGTTGCCACGGCTTGCCGAAGCTGGCTGGCGGCTTCGTGGACTAAGATTTCGCTGCTCATCGCCGCTGCCTGGGTCATCCTCAGAACTGCGATTGCCTTGGCAGGTACATCGACTGGAACAAGCCCGTGAAGTACGAAAGCTGCTGCTCAATCTGGGCGATCGACGCATCCGCAGCCGCCATTTTAGCTTGCAGCGACGTTTGCAGCTGGTTGATCTTGTCCTGCTGGTCGGAGATCAATTGATTCTCGTGGGTAATCTGGTCGGAGGTGGAGCTGATTGCAGTCGTGATACTGCCGGTCGCAGGATCTTCGACGCCATTCAGCAGATTGGTGGCAAACTGCAGGAATCCGCCGTTAGTGGCATTGCCGAGAAAGGAGGTGAGGTCGCTGAACTGAGTTCCACTGGCGCTCGACAGCGCCGTGGGATCGAAGTTGAGGTGTCCGTTTGTGTCGAAACTCAGCCCGAGGTCCGACATGGACGTGAAACTGCCGGCCCCGCCCGTGTAACTCGCCAGGGCATGCAGCGATTGTTTCAAGTCGAAAATGATGCTTTGGCCGTTCAGCGGCCCGGCATTCTGGCCGAAGCTCTTGTTCAGTTCGTCCACGCTGCCGTTGAATGCTGTCACCAACGTGGAAAGCGCATTCGCGACATTCGAGGCATTCTGGGAAACCGTCAATGTGCTGGTGCCCGCCTTAAGCAGATTCACGGTGATGCCGGGAGCGATAGTCACGCTACGGGAGTTGGTAGGAATGGGTGTCCCGGGCGCGCCATTCACCTGATACGTGGCGGGTGTGCCCAAGGTCGTGGTCAACAGGTCCGAGCCATCGTTCAACTGAAGCGATACGCTGCCCAACGTCTTGCTTTGTAGCGAGAGCCGGTAATCGGGAGCCGTGGGCGGGCCGACATTGACGACAGTGGCCTGTACACTCCCTCCAGCGCCGGCGTTGATGGCTGCAGCCAATGAGTTCAGATTGTTTGCCGCCGGCGTAATCGTCTGCGGCACCCCGCCGATGGTCAGCGTGAACGTCGAACTGGCGCTGATGCTCTGGCTCGCGGGGTCGGTCACTTTGAGTAGTGTGTTCGCGCTGATGGAACTGGAAGACGAGCCCGGGTCCGTCACTTTAACGGTATACGCGCCAGGCAGTGCGCCGGCGCCCGTGCTGGCTGTGATTACAGTTGGATCGGAAACTGAAGAAGCCAGCACATTCTGGCTCGCCGAATTCAGATTGGAAATGGTCGACTGCAGCACTGAAAAACTTGTATCCAATGAGCTCAGCGCGGACGACTGGCTCGATAGCTGTGACTGCTGGCTCTGCAGGAGCTGCAAAGGAAGCGCCGCCAGGCCCACGGAGCGGTTAAGCGCGTTCTGCAG
>DATLVQ010000932.1:0-2792 GCA_035577325.1 Bryobacteraceae bacterium
ACTTGTCGGCGACGAACGCGTCGACCTCGGCCGGCGTCGGCGGCAGCCCGAGCAGATCCAGACTCAGCCGGCGGATCAGCGTCACGCGATCGGCCTCCGGCGACGGCGCATACCCCTCCGATTCCAGCCGCGCCCCAATAAACTGGTCAATCGCGTTGCGCACCCAGGCCCTGTTACGCAAATCGGGAGGCGCTGGGCGGCTCACCGGCTGAAAAGCCCAATGCCGGCTTTTCGGGTTACCGGCAGCGGCGGCCGCCGAAACCGCCGGAATGTGCGCGCCCTCGTCGATCCACGCGCGCAACTTCGCGATCTGACCGGTTGTCAGCGGCTCACCCACCGGCGGCATGGCGAAGCCCTTCTTGGAGCTGCTTACACGTTCGATCAGACGGCTGCTTGCGCTCTTTCCGGGCGAAATCACCGGCCCATCGGTAGCGCCTTTGAGCACGGCATCGCCGGAATCGAGCCGCAGCCCGCCCATCTGCTGCTGCGCGCCGTGACACGCCTGGCAGCGGGATTCGAAAATCGGCTGCACGTCGCGGAGAAAATCAGTCTTGGTTTGGCTATAGAGGGGAACGATGCTCAGAGATAGAAAAAGTGCATACCCACGCATGGTGTGTCGCCGCTGCGCCCGCAGGAAGGACAGGACGGGCCGGCACAGCGTCTTCGATAAGCCATTTTCTCACAAACGGTCGAGCGCAACCAAACGCAAAGTGCGGATGTGGGGCCAGTCAGAAACGTAGCGAAAGCGGCGAGGCGAATTGCAGGCCAATCTGGTACGTGAACAGTAGCGGATCGCAGCGGCGCACGTAGGCGCTGCCAAGCATGCCCAGTTCCTCCGTCTTCACAAAGACGAACGAGCCGGGATCGATTGGCACCCCGCACTTCACCAGCACGCCGGTGCCGCTCATGTCCACCACGCGGACGCGTTTACGCCAGTTCCGGCCTTTTTGGTCCTGCCACGTAATGCGAAGCTTGCAGATAGCCCGGAAACGGCCATCGTATCTGTTGTCAGCGCGGGCGGCGCCGCCCGGCGAATTTTTTTCCGGCGCCGCTCCGCGTGACAACTTCCCGAGGAGTGAAGTGAGCCAATTCATCTATGTCTGTCTACTATTTTCTACGTTCGCGCCATCCAAATAAATCGGGAGATTTCCCGGACGTTTGGGATAACGTTGCCGCATGCCTGGATAACGTTGACCGGCTCTCGCCGGTTGTGGAGGCATATAATGGACCCATGAGATGATTGATCGCCGCTCTGGCCGCAATTGCTCTGCTAGTTTCGGCGTACGCCCTCTATCAGGCCAAACGCCTTGAAGCCGCGACCAAGCCGCGCATTCGATTGATTGCAGCGGCCACACGTTAGCTTTTCACCGCGACGCGCGCTTCGCTCACCTCACCTTAGGCAAATCCACCGCCGGATTCCGCGCGAAGAAATCGAACGGCCGCAGCTCGAACTCGTGCCAGGCCGCGGGCATGATCGGCCAGTCCTCAGGGCGCGGAACGTGGTGGAAGCCCAGCGTGTACCAGACCACGATGTCGGTATTTTCTATTGGGCGGTTGCCTTTGGTCCATGCGGGCAGGCCGTCGCCGCCATGGCTCTGCGTCGGATAATCGCCTGCCGGGTAGCGCTCATCTTCGCGGTAGGGCGTCACCCACAGATTGTGTTTGATGAAAGCCGCGCGGCGCTGCGGATAATCGTCATCGGTCATCAGCGAGAGCGCGTTGTGCCCGGGCGCGATCTCGTAGCTCACTGGATACCCAAGCGGCCCCTTGACGCCTGGATTGATCACGCGCCACAGCGCCGGATGCTCCATCATCATGTGGAGCTGCGCGTCGGCCTCAGTTTTGGCGATCTTGGGCTCCGCCACCCATAAACTGCGACGCGGGTTTTCGGCCGGCAGCCGTTCGGTCTTCAGTTCCTCTTTGAGAAAACTGTTCTCGGGACCGTCCACATCCAAGTCCAGCCGGAAACAAAAGAAGTGATCGTGATTCACGCCGACCGTGTTGTCGGCGACGAAGTGGCCGTAGCGGCGGTCCTTGCCATCGCGATCTTCCGCGGCCGTGCGGCTGCGAACCGCCTTCACTTCGACCGATCCCGTGGCCCCCACGGCGATGCGGATGCTCCCGTTCTGCTGGAAGGTCCAATCGAGCGCGTAATCGTAATTGCCAAAAGTCATGATCATCCGCAGAACCAGATCGCGGCGCCTGCGGCTATCGGGGTGGTCTCCGCCGGCGGCGTGCCGCCAGGCGAAATCGCCCGCCTCGCGCTCGAACAGGCAGGCCGTGTGCGGCCACTGCTGGGGAATGCCGCGCGAATTGGTCACCACGGAATCGAAGTAAACCGCGTTGTCGGGGCAATCGGCGCCGGGCTCGAGAACGCTGGCCACACTGCCCCAGGTGTTGCCCTCGCCCATGTCCATGAACGTCGTGTGATACCAGCCCTCCGCCGGGTCCATATACGGCACGAAAACTTCCGCCAGTGAGCCTTCGTACAAGACCGACCTCGGCTTGCCGCCGTCGTTGAAGGTGACATTGGTCACGACGACGCCTGCCTTCGGATCGATGCGGAAATGGAAATTCCAGTTCTGCCAGCTCACCTGGTTGCCGTCGAGCCGGAAACCATGCACCGGCTGCTGCACCGAAATCGGACCGGGCACTTCGCGCGATGGAATCGTGCCGGTATCGTAATCGCCATTGCCGCTCGGCACCGGTACCGCGCCCGTGTCGATCACACGAATTACTTTCTGCTGTTCGGAGTCGAATAGTGTTACTAAACCTTCAATCGGATGCGCGCC
>DATLVQ010000933.1:0-4444 GCA_035577325.1 Bryobacteraceae bacterium
GATCCACATCTCGGCACCGGCTTCCCTTGAGATTTTGTAGCCTTGACGCCCCAGTTTGTCCTGATCGATGGCGATGACTTCCTTATTGATCAGGATCTGCCGCGTTTCATCGTTCATGTTGCGCAGATCGTTGCCGGCCAGGAGCGGGGCGGCCAGCATGGCCCAGAGGCTCAAGTGCGTGCGGTACTCGACCGCGCTCATGCCGCCGTTGCCGATCTCAAGCATGTCGGGATCGTTCCAATGGCCCGGGCCCGCGTACTTTCCGTTGGTCAGTTGCTTATCGAAACCGATGGTGGACATGCTCTTCCACGTGTCTTCGATGTCGCCGGTGGTGCGCCAGAGATTGCCGCCGACCGACGCGCCCCACTCCCATACGTTCTGCAGGCCGTACTGGCACAGGCTGAACACGATCGGGCGCCCAGTGGCCTTCAGCGCGTCGCCCATTTTCTTGTACACGGCCTTCATCTCGGATGGCTGGTAGACTTTCGACGCGCTGCACCAGTCGTACTTTAGATAATCGATGCCCCACGCGGCCCACGTCTTGGCGTCCTGCTCTTCATGCTGGTAGCTGCCTTCAAAGTCGGCGCAGGTTTTGGGGCCGGGCGATGAGTAGATGCCGAGTTTAAGGCCTTTGCGATGCACGTAATCGGCGAGGGCTTTCATATCGGGAAATTTGCTGTTGGCCTGAATGTTGCCCTGCGCGTCGCGCCCGGCCTCCCACGTGTCGTCGATATTGACGTATACGTAGCCAGCGTCTTTCATGCCCGTTGACACCATGGCGTCGGCGATCTCGCGCACCGTTTTGTCGTCTATCTTTTCGGCGAATTTGTTCCAACTGTTCCAGCCCATTGGAGGAGTGAGGGCGAGATCGGCGGCGAGGCATAGGGATGCGGAGAGCAGAGCGGAAAGAATAAGTTGTTTCATGTCTGCTATCGAGTGTATTGCATGCGGGGCGGCGCGCGTTGGAGGCAGGCCTTGCGCGTGCACTATCGAAATCAGGAAGATAGGGGAACGTTTCATGAAGCGAATTTGCGTTTTGCTCCAGATCGCGACGATTGTTCTGCCCGGCGCCGCTTGCGCGGCTGAGGCCAGGAAGAAATTGCTGGCTATCGGCGAAGAGAAAGGATACCGGCACGAGTCCGTCTCGCACGCGCTAGCGACCATTGAGCGTCTCGGGCGGGAGGCCGGATTGTGGGACACGACGATCCGGACCGACACCGAAGCGCTGACGAAGAAAAAACTGGAATACAACGCGAAAAACCTGAATGATTTCGACGCCGTGCTTTTCTACACCGGAGGCACGCTCGAAATGGACGATCAGCAGAAAGCCGACTTTTTGTCGGCCATCCACGAAGACGGTAAGGGTTTCATCGGCATTCACAGCGCAACGATCACGTTTACCGGATGGCCGGAATACGGCGAGATGATCGGCGGATATTTCGATGAACACCCCTGGGGGACGTTTGATGCGCCCATCGTCGTCGAAGACTCTGGCTTTCCGGGGATGAAGGCTTGGCCCGCCGCTTTTATGCTCAAGGACGAGATTTATCAGATCAGGAATTTCTCGCGCAAGAGGGTACATGTGCTGATGCGGCTGGATGCGGATAAGCTCGATTTGACCAACCCGCGCGTGCACCGCAAGGATAGGGATTTTGCGGTGGCGTGGGCCAAGATGTATGGCAAAGGGCGCGTGTATTACTCGACGCTCGGGCATCCCACCGAGAACTGGGACCGGCCGGAAATGCAGACCATGTACGTGGAAGCGATCAAGTGGGCCCTGGGCCTGGTGGACGCGGATGTCACGCCACGGCCCGCGCCATAGCGGGGAAACATCATGACGCGCAGAACATTCACGCAGACATTGGCGGCTGGAACAATCGGCGCGCGCATGCAGGCCGCCTACCGGCTCAATATCGGGATCGGCACATACACGTACCACGCTGTATCCATCGACGGCATGATCGCGCGCCTTACGGCACTCGGCATCACGGAAATCGAAATGTCGCGCGGGGAATTCATGCTAATGAAGCCGCCGACGGATGAAATGTGCCGGTCCGCAAAGAGCGGGTTCGACAGCGCCGGCATTCGCTGCGTGTCGTATTATTCAGCCACCATCAAAGACGATCAGGATCTCGATCGCGCCGTGCATATCGCGACGCTTTTGGGATCGGGTAATGTCTCGGGCGATGCTACGGGCGACATGCTGAGGAAAATCGATGAGCGGTTCTCGCGCGAGGGACTCACTTTCGGCATTCACAACCATTACTTCAAACAGAAATTTGCGTATGAAAGCCCGGATGATGTTCTGAAAGCGCTGACGAACCGATCGAAGGCCGTGGGCGCCACGCTCGATGTCGGTCACATCGCCTCATGCGGCTACGATACCGTGGACGCCGTTCGCAAGTTGGCTCCGTTTCTGAAAATGGTGCATTTGAAGGACGTGGCGGCTGCCGGCAGCGAGAACAACGTCTTAATTGGCCAGGGCATCGCGAAGATTCCGGCGGTGATGGAGGAATTGCACAGGGTGTCCTATCGCGGCCTGGTGGCCATCGAATACGAAAAAGAGGGCGACGTAGACGCGGACGTGAGACGCGAAGTGGAGTTTGCGCGCAGGCTGGCGTGAGGGGCATAATTGGCCACTCAGTGATTGTCCTGTGAAAGTCGACGAAAGTGATTTCAGACGGCGATATGCCGAACTCTCCGACGAGGGGCTGCTTTCGATCCATCGCGAAGAACTGGTAGATGCGGCTCAGCAGTGCTATGACGAGGAGTTAGCACGGAGGGGATTACAGCCTGAACAAGACATTGGCCCAGAACCTGGAGACACAGACGACGAGTTCGTTTTGGTGGCGACGTTTCTCTTTCCGGATGAGGCGGGAGTGGCGCGCGCTCTACTGCGCTCTGTTGATGTTCTCTGTTACTTGGAGAACGAGCACACTCTAACAGCGGTCTGGACGTGGAGCGTCGCTCTGGGCTGGCTTCGCCTGATGGTCCCAAGGTCGCGTATAGAACTGGTGCACGAGATCCTGAACGATGCGATCTTCGAAGGAGAGCTCGCCAATGAGGCTGGAATGGAGGCGGTGGTCGGATCAAGCGAGGAAGATGCCTCCATAATTCGCGGCCGCAGGCGGAGCGGAGGGGCGCGGACGGTACTCGCGATCGCTCTCCTCTGTAGTCCGGCAGTGGATCTCATCCGCCTCTTTTATCTGTGACTCCCGGCTCGACGTAGAAGGGCGACTTCCTATTCGTGCCGCAACGCGGCGATGGGGTCGAGGCGTGCCGCCTTTAACGCCGGCCACATACCGAAGAACAGGCCGATGCTGGTGGCGACGGTGAAGCCGGCGATGATGGACCACACCGGGACCGTGGAAGGCAGGCTGGGCACGAAAGTGCGGATCGCCAGACTGAACACCCAGCCGACCAGGATGCCCATGAG
Source organism: Bryobacteraceae bacterium (assembly GCA_035577325.1). Taxonomy (GTDB): domain Bacteria; phylum Acidobacteriota; class Terriglobia; order Bryobacterales; family Bryobacteraceae; genus QHXW01. The sequence continues at coordinate 3,437 of DATLVQ010000933.1, forward strand.
GCCGCCGGATGCGGTCAGGGTCATGGCTTCAAGCAGGAACTGCCAGGTGATATCCCGGCGACGCGCGCCAACCGCTTTGCGCACGCCGATTTCGCGCGTCCGCTCGGTCACGGAGACCAGCATGATGTTCATCACGCCGATGCCGCCCACCAGCAAGCCGATCGAGGAAATCACCACCATGACCAGAGCCACGGTGGCGATGACTTGCCGGAACTGGTTGATGATCGACTCGGCGCTCGAGAGGCCGAAGTTGTCGGGATCGGATGGCTTCACATGCCGGCGGCGGCGGAGCAGTTCCGTCACCTCGTCTTTGGCCTGTTCCATTTTTCCCGGCTGCACCAGCACGCAAATGAAATTGTCCCTGGCCTCCGGGTATACCTTCTTATAGGTGTAGTACGGGACCATGATCACTTTGTCGTTCTGATCGTCACCCAGGAATGATTTGAACTTCGTCAGCGTGCCGATGACCTCTACGCTGTGGCCATCCACCAGAAGTGTCTTGCCGATGGCGTCGCCGTGCGGGAAAAACCTCTCGCGGACGCCATTGCCGATCACGGCGATGTCACGGCGGTGCAGATCCTCAGAGTCGGTAAAGAAGCGGCCCTGACCGATGGTGGCGTTGATGAGCTGCAGGTGCTCCGCCGTGGCCCCGACAAACAGAGCGTCCACCATGTCCTGGCCCTTGTACCGTGCGGTGACGGGGGGCATGCCGAACTCGCCCATTTCGTGAAACAGTTCCAGCGAGACGGTAGCGGTCGAGGGGCTCTGCTCCTTGATGGCCATGGCGTCCTCGTAGCTGAGAGGCCTGCGCAGCCGCTCCTCGCGCGACAGGCGGTGGGGGGCGCCGAGTTGCAGTTTATACACCCACAGCGTGCGCGTGCCGAACTGTTCGGCCACATCCACCAACTGCTTATCCAGTCCGGCAACGATGGAGGTGACGGCAATCACCGTGGTGGTGCCGATGAGCACACCGAGAATGGTGAGAAACGACCGGAACTTGTGAGTGCG
>DATLVQ010000934.1:0-20869 GCA_035577325.1 Bryobacteraceae bacterium
GCGCGGCGAAGTAAATGTGGATGCCCGATCCGATATTTACTCGATGGGAGCCGTGTTGTACGAGATGGCCACCGGCGCAAAGCCGTTCTCTTCCGACAATCCGTTTACGTTGATGCTGGCGCATGTGGAGGAAACGCCGCGTCGCCCGGGCGAAGTGGACCCGTCATTACCATCCGTAATGGATAAGATTCTGCTCAAGGCCCTGGAAAAGAATCCGGAAAACCGCTTCCAATCGGCCGAGTCATACCGCTGTGCGCTCGAAGCATTGCGAGATGCCGCGCCCGTCCATGCGGGAGGCCCGGTGTTGGAAACAGGACCTCAGAACAGAGTCGCGCCGGCGGTACGTGCAGCGACGGGCGGACCGCCGAGGCCCAACGCACATTTCCTTGCGATCACCGGCCCTTCAATGATTCGGCGCTCGTACCTAGCAGTGGCCGCGGCAGCATTGGCGTTCGCCCTCCTGCTGTCGTATGCATGGAAGAGCCCATTGATTCCCAAGTCGCATATGCAGGCGCCCCTGCAGGACTTCGCGGCTCTTCCTTTCGCTTGGCCGGCCAACCTGATTGCTGTCCCTTCTCTGAGTCTGGCTCGCACCCACAGGCAGTTTCCATTACGGTCAGAGCAACGGGGCAATGTGCTCGTCGTAACTGACGAAAACGGTGTCCGACGGGAAATCCGTTCGGCGCCGAAGAACCCTGTCGTTCGTGCCATACATCACGTGGTCCATCCTTTCCGCCGAGGTGCGAACGATCCTGCCTCGACTGCCGCCGTCAATGTATCTACAGAACCTAGTACTAACTAAATTTAAAACTCATTAGTTATCTTAAGTTAGTACTCGACTTATAGGTTACCTCGCCTCTTCTCTGTATAATGAGATGGGAGTCAGTCGGGAGATGCGGTGCCTTTACTGTGGCGAAACTTCGTGGCGGCCGTTCCGTCGGATGGCAAATGGTGAATTCTGCAGCCGCGAACATCGCAAGTCATATCATGAACGACTGAAAAGGATAGCCACCGATTTGGCAGAATGCCAGATCTTATCATCCAAGGCTGAGCTTTCCGGCAGTGCAGTAGTCGAGACACCAGCTGCTCAACTCGAATCCAATGTAAATATCTGCGGCGAGTTATTGCCGATCGAAACTTCCGCCGCGCTGGCATCCCCACTCGACTACGAACACGCAGCGACAGCGAGCGCACATGACGCCGAACTTCTGTTGCAGGCCGATATTCACCCCGTGGGCTTGCAGTCCCAGAACCTCCTTCCGCTCTGGGTCAACGATGAGCAACCGGGCGTCGATACTTGGCAGCCGTTGTCTGTGGTTTCGGCAGTGGGCCGGTCCGTACCGGTCGGTTCCACGTCCGGAATGCTACCGGCCGGATTCGAGAATCACGCACAAATCAAACGCTGGGGCCTGAGAATCAAGTTTCCGAAGGTCTGACCGGCAGCGGTTTCAAAGCTCCATTCCCATTTGCCAAACTGGTTTACATGCCGCGCGAGTTCTATTGCGACGCTGTGCTTCTGGATATGGACGGGACGCTTGTGGACTCGACGGAGTGCGTGGTCAGGCACTGGCGTATTTGGACAGAGAAGCACCACCTTGATCTCGATAAAGTCCTCGCGTTTGCACACGGGCGCCCAACGCTCGAAACGATGAAGCTTGTCGCGCCACATCTGGCCACGGTGGAAGAGCTACGGTCGCTGGAAGCCGCGGAATCGGCCGACCAGAACGGCGTCAAACCGGTTCGCGGCGCGCTGCCGTTTGTGGCTGCTCTGCCAGCGGATCGCTGGGCAGTCGTTACATCGGCGCCAAGGCGGATGGCTACCGCGCGGCTGAGCCACTCCGGTCTTCCCGTGCCATCAGCGCTGGTATGCTCCGACGACGTGAGCAAAGGCAAGCCCGATCCGGAACCATATCTGCGTGCCGCTCGTTTGCTTGGGGTGGCGCCGGAGAGATGCCTGGTATTCGAAGATGCGCCGGTAGGTATCGAATCAGCTCGCTCGGCCGGAATGGAAGTAGTGGCCTTGACCACAACTTTTCCGCTGGAACGGCTCGATGCGGACACTAGTGTCGCAGATTTCACCGGAGTCTTGGTCAGCCAGGGTGGGGTGCCGGCTGGGATCTTACGTATATCACTGCCATAAATACCGGTCCCGTTTCTCGCGCCAACCGAATGACCGCTGCGCCCGTCTATACTAAGCATCATGATTGCGACGGCTGCACGACTGTTCATCGCTTTTGGCCTGGCATCGGCTCTTTCTGCACAGGCACCGGACAACGCAACGTCATCTGTGGCGAAGAAATCGGAGGCGGCGGCTCTCAAGGCCGCGCCGATTACGGAGCTCCCTTATTCGCCAAGTCTCGACAGGACGGCCATGGACCCATCCGTCAACCCCTGCGTGGACTTCTACCGCTACGCGTGCGGCGGATGGATCAAGAAAAACCCGATTCCGCCCGATCAGGCGCGCTGGGACGTCTACGGCAAGCTGCAATATGAAAACGAGATGTTCCTGTGGGGGATTCTCGAAGAGGCGGCTAAGCCGGTGGCGAACAGGAGCGCGGCCCGGCAGAAGATCGGCGATTATTTCCAGGCCTGCATGGACGAAGGAGCGGTCGAGAAAGCCGACGCCGCTCCGCTCAAACCAGCACTGGACGCCATCGCGCATTTGAGCTCGATCCACGATCTGGCGGAGCTGGCGGCGCGCGAGCACCTGGACGGCGTCAGAACGCTTTTCGGATTTGGAGCGAATCAGGATTTCGAGGATTCCAGCCGCGTGATCGCCTTTGCCACGGCCGGCGGGCTAGGTCTGCCCGACCGCGATTACTACGTGAAAGACGACGCGAAAATGCGAGAAATTCGCGAGAAATATGTGGCACACGTAGGCCACACATTCGCGCTGCTGGGCGACGATGCAAAGACCGCCGCGGCCGAAGCGCAGACTGTGATGGCGATCGAGACGGCGTTGGCAAAGGCATCGCTTACGCGGGTGGAGCAGCGTGATCCATACAAACTGTTCCACAAACTGACTTTGGCGCAATTGAAAACGCTGACGCCCTCACTTGCATGGGACCAATATCTGGCGACGGCGGGCACCACGGGAATCACTACCGTGAACGTTACCGAGCCCGAATTTTACAAGGAAGTAGAGCGCCAGTTGATGTCGCAGCCCCTCGCCAGCTGGAAGACGTATCTGCGCTGGCATGTGACGCATTCCAAAGCGCCATATCTTTCGTCGCGTTTCGTCAACGAGAATTTTGCATTCTACGGCAAGACTTTGCGCGGCATCGACGAGCTGCAGCCGCGCTGGAAACGCTGCGTCCAATACGTGGACCGCGATCTCGGCGAGGCCCTGGGGCAGGTGTTCGTGGAGAAAACCTTCGGGCCCGCGGTTAAGGCGAAGGCCGTCGAAATGACCAAGCAGATCGAGAATGCGATGGAGGACGAAATCAAAAACTTGCCCTGGATGGGCACCGAGACCAAGCAGCAGGCGTTCGCCAAGCTGCACTCCATGGTCAACAAGATCGGCTATCCGGACAAATGGCGGGATTACAGCTCGCTCCGGATCGAGCGAGGCGATTTCTTGGGCAACGTGGACCGCGCAGCCGTCTTCGAGGAACGCCGCGATCTGGCCAAAATTGGCAAGCCTGTAGACCGCGGCGAATGGCAAATGACGCCGCCGACGGTGAACGCTTATTACGACGGGCAAATGAACGACATCAATTTTCCCGCAGGCGTGCTGCAGCCGCCCCTATTCGATTTCAAAATGGACGATGCGCCGAACTACGGCAACACCGGCGCCACCATCGGTCACGAGTTGACGCATGGCTTCGACGACGAAGGCCGGCAGTTCGACGCCAAGGGCAACTTAAAGGACTGGTGGACGAAGGACGATGCCAAAGAATTCGAGAAGCGCGCGCAGTGCGTTTCCGATCAATATGCACAATACACCGTGATCGACGACATTAAGATCAATTCGAAGCTGACCCTGGGCGAGGATGTCGCCGATCTGGGTGGCACGCTGCTGGCGTATATCGCCTGGAAGAATGCCACTCGTGGCGAACACTTGAAGCCCGTCGATGGTTTCACTCCCGACCAGCGCTTCTTCATCGGCATGGCGCAGTGGGCGTGCGGCAGCGAGCGCGACGAAAACAAGCGCGTGAATGCGGTGACGAATCCGCATTCGCCCGACGAATACCGGATCAATGGCGTGGTCGTGAACTTGCCCGAATTTGGGCAGGCGTTCGCGTGCAGGTTGGGGCAGCCGATGGTCAAAGAAAAAGTGTGCCGCGTCTGGTAACTTCACTCACCTGAAGAACAATGACCGCACGCGGCTCCTCGGGCATTGAGCCGTCAATTCTCCAAACGGGCTTTCAGACGGATCCGTGCTGCCGTAATTAGTGCGAACAGGATAGCTTTCCCCTTAATACGCGCGTATAATCGAGCCACGTTGAGGAATGAGTTAAGAGATGTTGCCACGAGTTGCCCGCCTGATTACTGGCATTTCGAGCCTTCTCGTGCTCCTCTCGCCCGCCGCGGCGATAGATCCTGATCGGGATTTCACCGGTGTGTGGTATCTCGATGATCAGAAGAGTGACTTGGCCGGTCTGCCGGCGCCCGCGCCAGCGCAGCTCTCTGTCAGTCAGGAAGGCGCGGCAATTCGCTGCACGGCGTCCGACAAGAATGGAAAGTCCGAGGCGTGGACTTACCACACCGACAGCAGCGTGAGTAAGTATCACATCGGAGATGCGCGCATGAGTAGCCAGAGTAAATGGGAGGGCGCGGCATTTCTCATCAACACGATTGTCTCCGGACCTCAGAATTACGTCGTGAACGATCGGTGGAAACTATCGCGCGATCATCGTACGCTCACCATCCGGCGACAGATCCAGCGCGCTGGTGGCGCTGAAACCGAAGCTGTACTCGTTTACCGTAACCAGCTGCCAGGCTCCACAAACCCGGAGCAGCCCGCCATTCAACAGCCTCCTCCCGGCGCCGTTAATCCGCCCGCAAGCGCAGCCTCGCAGCCTCCGGCCGAAATCGTCATTCCCGCCGGCACGAAAATCCCGCTTACGCTGATCAATAGTCTCAGCACGAGGCATTCATCGGAGGGAGACCGCGTCTATTTGCAGACTTCGTTCGCGATTTTCGTCGATGGCCGCATCGTGATCCCGCGCGGCAGTTATGTGAGCGGCACCGTGACTGAGGCGAAACGCCCCGGTAAAGTAAAAGGCAAGGGCGAAATCTTCCTGCGGTTCGATTCCCTCACTCTCCCTAACGGCACCACACGCGATTTTCGCTCGCGCCTGGGAGGTACCGACGCCGACACCGGCCAGTTCGATCGCGCCGAAGGCAAGATTAAAGGCGATGGCGGTAAAGGCAGCGACGCCCGGACCGTAGGTACGACCACCGGCGCGGGAGCTTCGATCGGGGCAATAGCCGGAAGCGCGGCGGGCCACGGCGCAATGGGCGCAGGGATCGGCGCGGCGGCCGGCGCAGCCGCAGGGCTAGCCGCTGTGATGCTATCGCGCGGGCCCGATCTCGTGCTGCCCCGTGGCACTTCGTTCGAAATGGTTCTCGACCGCGACGTTCGGTATAAGCCTGCCGAACTCCCCTAACACGCGCCGGCGATCAACTACTGCGCCATCTTCCCAAGCCGGAAGCAGGCCATTTCCGTCGAATTGCGAACCAGCAGTAAACCGTTATCGATGGCAGGAATGTTCCACGTACGCCCTTCGATGGCGGAAAAGCGCGCCAGCTCCTGGTGGCCCTCCGGTGTTGCTCTCACCAGCACCACGTCGCCTTGCTCGGTCAGGACGATCAAGTGACTGCCGGCCAGGAGAAGTTGCCCGTAGCCGTAGCGGCCGCCCTTCCACTTCAACTCGCCCGTCTTCGCGTCGATACACGCCAGGATCGCTTCGTCCAGACCGTAAATATAGCCCTGGTAGAGCACCGACGAGTTGAATTTGTTCTTCATCCGGTTGTTTTGCCAGACGGGCCGGGCGGCGTAGCCATCACCGGTCTTCGCGATTTCGAGCATCGCGGCGCCCGGACCAGGCGCCGATGAAAGCAGCACATGCGTCTCGTCTACCACCACCGGCTGCGAGCAGTTCATATCCATCTGGGCGGGGAACGGAAACGCCCACAGCTGCTTGCCATCTTCCACCGCCAGTCCGACGGCCCGTTCCGCGCTGATCCAGACAATCTGCGTGCGCCCAGCGAGAGTAGCCAGAATCGGCGACGTGTAGCCGGCCCGGTCGTTGAGTGAGTGCCACAGAGATTCACCCGACAGTCGGTTGTAGGCCACAATGCTCTTGCCATCCGCGCCGCCCGGCGTGACGATCACTTTCTCATCGACAATCAATGGCGAACCGGACATGGCCCATCGCATGTTCTTCGCTCCGTTGTCCGCAAGAATATTCTTCGACCATTTCGGTTTGCCGGTTTCGGCCGACAGACAGTAGAAATCGCCGTTCGCGCCGACCGAGTAGATCAAGCCCTCGTGATATACAGGCGTCGCGCGCGGCCCCGGTCCGCCCAGCACCTCCTCAAACAGCGCCGGATACGTGAACGCCCACAGCTCGCGGCCGGTTCTTACGTCGTACGCCGTGACGGCCTCCCGGTCGCGCCGCTGCTCGATAGTGTAGGCGCGCCCTTCCGCCACCGTGAACGACGCATATCCGGCGCCGATTGGCTGTTTCCACAACCGCGGCAATCCTGTCGCAGGCCATGCCGTTTCGATCGCGGTTTCGGCGTAGACGCCGGCACGGTTGGGGCCGCGGAAGTCGGTCCAGTAACCGGCAGGCTCTGGTTTTTCGCGCACGGTCATAGCGGGCTTTGAACTAGCTGGCGCGCTCAGGGAAGGCGCAGCCGCGGGCGGCAGGCTCTTGGCCGTTTCAACCAGCGCAGCCTGCTGCGGCGGCCGTTCGACACGCTGCCGGGCGCGTGTCGCCTCCACCAGCGCGTCGTGCCGTGAACGGCTCGCGAACGAAACCCCGTACGGTTTCACGTTGCCGTCCCACAGGATGTGCATGCCGTAGACATAGAACAGTTCGACGATGGCGACTACGCAAATTGCCAGGGTGCCCGCAATCCGCCGCAGCACGCCCAAATCGCCGCGCATCCACAGCAGCACCAGGGCGAAAGGAGGGAAGATGAAAACGCTCAGCCATAGCACCGGCCGGCTGCGAAGCATGGGACTCCTCCAGCGCCAGGCGTCGCCTGGCGATTCCGTTTCAGTATAGAGAAACGCGGCTCGCCGCCGCTAAGTTCGCAGTTTTTCCTCAACGCTGCGCACCTTGTCGTCCATGGTCTGCTCGCGGTCCGTGCGCGTGCCGAGTCGTAAATTGGTTGAGATGCGCGGCACTCCCATGGCGTGAATGGCTTCGTGGCATCGCTTTATCGCCCCGAAGACCGTGTCCCATTCGCCCTCGATGTTGGTGCCGTACGCGTGAAGTTTCGTCTTCAGCCCGGCATCGGCTAGGATGCGTTCGCACACAGCCACTTCTCGCGAAACCGAGACGCCGATTCCCATCGGAACCACGCACAAATCAGCGATAACTTTCATTCGTGCCCTCCACTCCTGGTTGCGCGAGACGACGCTCTCGCGGCGCTATTCTTCAACCCAGCTATGGCTAGTGTAAGCATTCCACACGCGTCACGGTTCGGAAAATCCGAAGAATGCGGCGCTGGTTTCGGGTCGGCTGGCAGAAGTGCAATTCTCATACCTAGTCAAGATTGACGTGTAATTGGTAGTTCTTGATGGCATCATGGCTGAATGGCCACGAAGCAGGTTAAGAAAGTATTCGACAAGGAAGTCCTCGCCCAACAGAGCTTCCGGTTCGGATCGCCACCACTGACTCGAGGTTTGGTTGGCCGTGGCGCTAAAGCCGTATCCTCGGATTGACAGACCCTTGTAGGCACGTCTCCGCGTTTCGGGGTGCGATCCCCCGTATCGGCTCCCCAGCGAAGCAGCTTCCGATGTACACTGATACGCGTCCCGGCATCGAAAGCAATGCGCGGGTCAAAGGGATTTCAATGTCCGGCAAATATACACTCCTCGGCTGCTTTGCACTCGCCCTGAGCGGCATCGCGGCGGCACAAGATTTCTCTTTGAAGAGTGGCGACACAGTGGTGTTTTATGGTGACAGCATCACCGACCAGCGCCTTTATACGACCTTCGCTGAGACTTACGTGCTCACCCGTTTCCCGGCGCTGCGCGTTAACTTCGTGCACTCCGGCTGGGGCGGCGATCGCGTCAGCGGCGGTGGCGGCGGCCCCATCGACGTGCGGCTGCGCCGCGACGTCATCGCCTACCGGCCCACCGTGATGACCATCATGCTTGGCATGAACGATGGCCGCTATCGCGCGTTTGACAACGCGATCTTCCACGACTACAGTTCCGGCTACGAAAAAATTATCCGCGATATGAAGGCGGCGCTCCCCGATGTGCGCATCACCGCCATCGAGCCCTCACCCTTCGATGACGCCACGCGCGTCCCAACCTTCGCCGGCGGTTACAACGCCGTGCTGGTCCGTTACTCCCAGTTCGTGAAAGAGCTGGCCGCGCACGAGCACCTGGCTGTCGCCGATCTCAACACTCCGGTAGTCGCCATGCTCGAAAAAGCCCACGCGCAAAATGCCGCGCTATCGGAGAAAATTATTCCCGACCGCGTCCATCCTGGCCCCGGCGGCCATCTCATTATGGCGGAAGCGCTGCTCAAATCGTGGAACGCGCCCGCCCTGGTGAGCGATGTCACCATCGACGCGCAGTCCCGCGCGGCATCGCGATCTGAAAACACAGAAGTCACGGCGATCGATAACGCAAACGGTCTCCGCTGGCAGGAAAGGGACCGCGCCTTGCCCATGCCCATCGATTGGAAAGACGACGTTGTCGCGCTCGCCGTCCACTCGTCCGATTTTCTCACCGCGCTCGATCAGGAGCGCCTGCGCGTGACCGGGCTCGCCGGCGGCAATTATACGCTGAAAATCGACAGCGAAACAGTCGGCGCCTTCAGCGCCGCTCAACTTGGCGAGGGCGTCAACCTCGCTGAATACGCGACCCCCATGTCGCGCCAAGCCGCCGACGTCCACAAACTCACCCTCGAGCACAATTCGATCCACTTCGCCCGCTGGCGCATGGTGCAGGTGCCGCTCGACGGCCAGAATTTCGCGCTCTCATCCGCCGAAACGTCGCTCGACTCCCTCGAGGACCAAATCATCGCGGCTCAGCGCATCGTCGCGCAGCCGAAAATGCATCTGTATGAGGTCGTGAAAGCGCAGTAAAGTATGGCCGAAGAACTGCGAACGATCCCTTCCCTATGTACCTCCGCAAGCTGATGATCGCGTTCGTTCTGTTGGTGAGTGCATTCGCAGATGAGCCCGCGATCAATGTGTGTGAGGTCGTGCAGCATTCCGAGAGGTACAAAGATAAGGTCGTGACCGTGACGGGCATGTATTTGCACGGCCGGCACGGGGCCACAATTTCGAACGAGCAATGCGGGTTTCAGAACCGCTATCGACCGTTCGGGTCCGGTGCTGCGGCAGATGTGCATGCTACAACTCGTCTGAGAGGGTGCCGAAGGAAGCCATCAGCTTCGTGGATCAACATTCGATCCGGGAATTCGACGAAGCGATTACGAAAGTTATTGTGGACTCCAAATCGGCTGAGCCGAGCATAACAGTTACGATTGTGGGGCTGGTCATGGTGGCGGCCCGGTATACCACACATGAATCCCGTGATGGCGGCTATCTCGGTACGGGCTACGGATTGATGGGCCGATATCCGGTGCAAATTCTCATCTTGAGAATAAAGAAGCTGCAGGTTTCTGGTACCGAAACCAGGTGACAGAAAGCGCTTCACAACCCGTATTCACGCAAAATATCTTCGTGCGGTATGCACGGTGATCGATTTGCGCGGGTTTGGTCAATGCGTGCCAGCATCTCTTTATCCACCGGCGGTTTCTGGGCGAGGAGCAACTGGAGAAAGCGGGCCGCCGCTGGCAACTCGGTTTCCGGCAATTGATCAATCAACTGATGGAGCCTTTGCTTATCGGGCATCGAACTACCCGTGCCCCTCCCCTGTCAGCTGCCTCACAATATCCCCCACGAATGCCCGCGCGTCGCCGAACAGCATAAGCGTCTTATCCAGGTAATACAGCTCATTGTCGATGCCCGCAAATCCCGGGCTCATGCCGCGCTTGATCACCATAACCGTCCGCGCTTTGTCCACATCCAGAATCGGCATGCCGTAGATCGGACTCTTCGGATCGTTGCGCGCGGCGGGATTGGTCACATCGTTCGCGCCGATGACCAGCGCCACATCGGTCTGCGGGAAATCGGCATTGATAGCATCCATGTCCAGCAGCTTGTCGTAAGGAATATCGGCCTCGGCCAGCAGCACGTTCATATGTCCGGGCATGCGGCCGGCCACCGGATGGATCGCGAACTTCACGTCGACGCCGCGCTTAGTGAGCGCGTCGTAGAGTTCCCGCACTTTGTGCTGCGCCTGCGCCACGGCCATGCCGTAGCCCGGCACGATGACCACGGCGTTGGCCGCGCCCAAAATCGCGGCGGCTTCCTCGGCCGTGGCCGTGTGGACTGGCCGTGCTTCCTGCGCGGCCGCGGCTGAGGCCTGCACCTGGCCGAACGCGCCGAACAGCACATTGGTGAATGACCGGTTCATGGCCTTCGACATGACCACCGACAAAATAAATCCGGAGGACCCGTCGAGCGCACCCGCAACAATCAGCAGTTTACTATCGATCACAAAACCCATGGCCGCCGCCGAAAGCCCGGCGTACGAATTGAGCAGCGAAATCACGGTCGGCATGTCCGCGCCGCCGATCGGAATAATCATGAGAACGCCGAACAGCAGTGGGATCGCGATCAACAGCGGAAAGAGCCGCGTCTCGCCCGGATGCAGAACCAGGTAAACCGCCACCGCCACCGAAATGGCCAGCACCGAAACATTGACCAGGTTCTGTCCCTTGTATGTGATGGGCCGTTGCGGCAGGATTTCCTGCAATTTCCCCGCTGCCATCAGGCTTCCGGTAAACGTCAGACTGCCGAGAATCACCTCCATCGAGAGCACCGACATCATGAACTTCGGCACGTGGGGCGCGCGCAAATAATACTCGGATGTTCCGACCAGCGCCACGCACAACGCGCCGAAAGCGTGGCTCAGAGCGGTTCGCTGCGGCACCGCCGTCATCTGCACGCGCCCCAGCGGAATGCCGATGATCGTCCCTAACACCAGGCCGATAACGATCCATTTGTAATCGACAATCCCGCGATAGAGGAGTGTCGCCCCGATAGCCAGGATCATGCCGATCTCGCCGGCGAAGACGCCGCGACGCGCCGTTGCAGGCGCGCTCAGCCACTTGAGCGATAAAATGAACAACGTGGCCGAAATCAGGTAAATAATCTCGATGGCCTGTTCGGTAACCAGCGGCGTCGTCATGGTTTTTTGGGCTTGCTGCTGGCCTTGAACATTTTGAGCATGCGGTCGGTGATCATGAAACCGCCCACCAGGTTGCTGGTCGCCGCCACAATTGCAATCGTGCCGAGCGCCGTGGTCAGCCCGCTCTTTGCCTCGCCCACCAGAATGATCGCGCCCACCACCGCAATGGCGTCAAGCGCGTTGGTCAACGACATCAGCGGCGTGTGCAGTAGCGGCGACACGCGGCGAATGATCTCGAATCCCACGAAGGCCGCCAGCATGACTACGTACAGGCTCGTAATGAGATCTGACGTCACTTTTCTCTCCCGTTTTGTTTCTAGGTCTTGCCCTGCACGGCCGGTGCGGGTAGCCCGAAGAATTCCCGTACGCGCGCGTTCACCACTTCGCCATCATGCGTGACCAGCGTTTCGCGGAAAATTTCATCCGCCGGATCCGGAGGGAATTTTCCCGCCCGGAATAAATGCAGCAGAAACGCCGTGATGTTGCGCGCGTACATCTGGCTCGCATGGTAGGGAACGGTGCTGGCTAGGTTGATGGTGCCGATTACCGTCACGCCCTGCTCGATCACAATTTCGCCGGCGCGCGACACTTCGCAGTTGCCGCCGCGCTCCGCCGCCAAATCGACAATCACCGAGCCCGGCGGCATCTTTCCCACCATCTGACGGGTGATCAGCACTGGCGGCTTCTTGCCCGGCACTACCGCCGCCGTGACCACCACATCGCTCTCCGCCACCACTTTGCCGAGCAGTTCAGCCTGTCGCCGATAGAACGTATCGTCCTGCGCCTTCGCGTAGCCACGCGTATCCTGCGCGTCCTCGACTTGAATAGGCAGTTCGACAAATCGCCCGCCCACGCTGTGCACTTGCTCTTTAGCAGCGGACCGCAGATCGTAGGCCGATGTAACCGCGCCCAGTCGCCGTGCGGTAGCAATGGCTTGCAACCCGGCCACGCCGGCGCCAATCACGAAGACGCGCGCCGGCGTAATGGTCCCCGCCGCCGTCGTCAGCATGGGGAAAAGCCGCGGCAGCGTGTCGGCGGCCAGCACCACGGCTTTGTAGCCGCAGATCGTCGCCATCGACGACAGCGCATCCATGCTCTGCGCCCGCGTGGTGCGCGGCATCAGCTCAACCGAAAACGACGTTACTCCTGTGGCCGCGATTTCCTGCAGCGTGTCGAGCGATCCCAGCGGCCGCAGAAATCCCACCAGAATCTGACCGCGCCGCAGCAGCGCAACGTCCCCTGCCCCGGCCTTATCGTCCGAGCCATAGCACAGCACCTGCGCAACAACATCCGCCGCTCGAAATATCTCGCTCCGCGCTGCGACGATCTTCGCCCCCTTGCCCCCATAGTCGGCGTCCAGATAGCCCGCGCCCGCTCCTGCTCCCGCCTCGACATGCACCTCGAAACCAGCTTTCGCCAGATTGGGAATGACCGCCGGCGCCAGCGCAACGCGCCGCTCTCCCGGAAAAACCTCCCTCGGAACGCCGATGATCATAGGCTTCCCCACACCGTTTCTTCTGGACAGTTAACCGCGCTCAACTTCACCCCCTCTAATTATTCTCCCTCACAGACGGTGTGCGGCTTCGGCGTACTCCAACCGGCACATCGCCGCTCCCGCTTCACAGGCCTTTTGCACGATAGCCGATTCGCGCTCGTCGGTGTCTAATTGACAGGCCCGTGCCCTCGCATCCTTTGCTACCACAATGGCTGCAACAGTCGGAGCCGTTTCAATCAGCTCCAGGAGCTCTCGTCATGCGCGTCAAAATCGTCGTTCTGACCCTTCTCTGCGCTTGGTCCTGCTTTTCCGCCGACCCCGCGCTCACCATTTACAACCAGCAATTCGCCGTCATCCGCGAAACCATTACGCTCGATCTGAAATCCGGCCTGAATCAAGTCGCGTTCAGCGGAGCCACCGCGCACCTGGAGCCCGAGTCCTCCCTTGCAGCCCGGCGAGGAAAAGACGATCACCTACGCGGCGCACTATACGTGGTAATTGGCTTTTTTCGGATAGGCAGGCGTCGCGATACCATCCAACAAGAGGAATCGTCATGGGTGACACGAGTAAGGGAGCAACCAGTCATGGCCGCGTTCGCTTTGAAGGCAGCCAGCCGATCTTGCGCGTGGAAAACATGCAGGCCAGCCTGCGCTTCTACGTGGACCTCTTGGGTTTCGAGAATGCCTCTTGGGGCAATGACGGCTTTACCTCGGTGTCGCGCGACGGGGCCGCTATTTATCTGTGCCGCGGCGATCAGGGCCGCGGCGGCGCCTGGGTCTGGGTCGGTGTGGAGGATGCCGAAAAACTCCACGAGGAGCTAAAAGCCCGCGGTGTGACCATCCGCATGCCTCCCACGAACCACCCGTGGGCCCTCGAGATGCAAATCGAGGATCCCGACGGCAACGTGCTTCGCCTGGGTTCACAGCCCAAGTAAGCCCGGACGGCGGGGCATCCGCGCCTAAGCATCAGCCGCTCTTGTAAAAGGGGCGCCTCACAGACGAGATCACTCCCGCACAAACAACACCTTTCGACCGTGGAGCCGCGGCAGAAAAAGTGCGACGTGACGAAACCGCGCAAGTCAGACCCGTGAGAAATCCAAGAGCACGCTCAAGAGATCGGACACGCCGGGTCAATGGCTCATTCAACGATCGGAGCACATCGGTCTGGACACCTAGCTTCTCCGCAAGCGTAGCTGCTTTCACTAGGATTCTTGATCGTGTTGCAGCAGGAGGTTGCCAGCCCGGCGCTGCTCTCACCGGCGGCAACTCGAGCAGGGCCGCGAAGCCGGACATGCCGGCCGCTCCCATCAACTCCTCGATATCGATCTTCTCCAGTTGCCTACGCCGAGACTTGGAGCGGTATTTCATCCGTCTGTTCCCGGAGCAGATTCGAGAGTTCCTCGCTGGCAATCTGATAATCTTCCATGGCTCTGCATCCTGGATCGTAGTCCCTCAGAAACTGCCGGGCCCGGCTGGCTTTGGTAACCGTGGCATCCACCCGAATCCCATGAAGTACAGGGGTGCACAATTTCTCCGCAAGCTCCTTGAGCGATTCCATTACGATGGCCGCCATCTGCAGACGGCGGTCTAGCATGACCGGCAAAATCGCCACCGCCCTGACATCCAACTTGAATGCCTCGTTCAGCACGCGAGCCGTTTCGACGTTGGCGCCCACACCCTGAAGACTGAGCGGGTCCATGGTCACAGGAATCAGCATTTGTCGGGCATAAACCAGAGCGCAATTCTGCAACATGCTGATCGACGGAGCCACATCGATCAGAACCATATCGTATTCACAGTCTATTGTTGAGAACAGATTCTCGAAAACCATTTCGCGGCCGACCATTCCGTACAAAGCCTGCTCGGTGGCCGCGGTTTCGCGATTGCTGCACAGGATGTCGATTCCGGGATAAACCTCGAGAGTGCACTCCTTCAGGGGATAGCGCTGAATCACGAACTGATGCAGGTAATGGCGGGGTTTCAGACCAAGCACGGCCCCGAGGGAACCCTGGGGATCGGTGTCAATGAGCAGTATCTTGAGTCCCTGGTCGGCAAAGAAGCGAGCCAAGGTGTGAGTCGTGGTGGTCTTAGCGACACCACCGCGCTGATTCGACAGCACCAAGCGGATCATAAGAATGTCTCCTTCACTGGGTTGAATTCCAACATGTGGGAGGGTCACCGCTCGCCATGGACAAAGGGGGAACCCCGGAACAGTGGCGAGGCTTAAGCTGGGGAGGGATGGCCTCAGTCACACTGGGCACAATATATTGGGGCAGCTGCCACATATTATGCCGTATACAGTATGATTGAAACCAATATCATAGTAGACCTTCGCTGGAACGGCGTCAATAGAAAAACGGAAATCGCTAAATAAAGCTGAATAAAAAAAGGACCCGGCTTTCGCCGCCCTATGCCCCGAGCCGGCTCGGATGATCCTTTCAATTCAATCGTGGGGACTCCGTATTTGGCCGGAATGGCCGACTTCAGAGCGTGCTGAGGGCGGCGTCCCCAAACCAACCGCTCCATCAGAAGTTCCCGTTCTGCCGCAAACCAGTCCTCCTCGGCCGAACCGCGTGGTCCCCCCACGCGCTTCCCGGAAATCGTAAGCGAGTCGAGCGATTTCCTCGTGTGTCGCGGCGCGTTCCGCGACAGCCGGCTTATGGGATATCTCATCAGCGCTGCGATTCACGGCCGTCTTGGGCGCTGTGGACATCAGCGGTGACCTCGCCCAAAACCCCCTTGCACGCCCCAACCCTCTTTTGCGTCAATCAAGTATAGGCGGCACTGCGCCTTCCGGTTAACTTATGGCCACTGAACGCGTTAAGCTCCTCGACCCGGCCTCCGAAGCCGCCGAAACGAAAACCATCGCGGCCCGCTATCGCTGCGATTTCGTCGATCTGCGCGAAGCCAACATCGATCACGACCTGTTCCGCTCTATCCCGGTCGATCTCATGTTCCGCTATAACTTCGTGCCCATGCACGCTAAGAACGGGACGCTCGAGATCGCTATGGCCGATCCCCGCAACCTGAATATGATCGACGAGCTGGCGCTGCTGCTCAATAAAAAGCTGCGCATCAAAGTCGCCACTCTCTCGCAGATTTCCGAGCTTCTCAAGAAGACCGAGCAATCCCAGCGCGTGCTCGAAGAGGTCACCGAAGGTTTCGCGCTCGATGTGGTCGGCGACGAAGAGAATGCCGACGAAACGCTCTCTATCGACAAGCTCACCGCCGCCGATAGCGACATCGCGCCGGTCATCAAGCTGGTCGATACCACCATCTTCAACGCGCTCGAGCGCCGCGCCAGCGACATTCACATCGAATCGCGCGACCAGGAAGTAGCCATCAAGTACCGTATCGATGGCGTCCTGCACTACGCCATGCCGCCCATCGCCAAGGACTGGCACACCACGATTCTTTCGCGCATCAAGGTCATGAGCGAGCTGGATATCGCCGAGCGCCGCGTGCCCCAGGACGGCCGCTTTCGCGTGCGCTACAAGGGCCGGCTAATCGATTTCCGCGTCTCCATCATGCCCACCATCCACGGCGAAGACGCCGTGCTGCGCGTGCTCGATAAGGAATCCATGAGCGAGAAGTTCGCCAAGCTCTCGCTCGAGGTCGTGGGCTTTTCGGATAGCGATCTGGTCAAGTTCCGCCGCTACATCATGGAGCCGTATGGCATGGTGCTCGTCACCGGTCCCACCGGATCGGGTAAAACCACCACGCTCTACGCCGCGCTCTCCGAAATCAAAAACGACGAAGACAAGATCATCACCATTGAAGATCCCGTAGAGTATCAGATCAAAGGCATCACGCAGATCCCGGTCAACGAGAAAAAGGGCCTCACCTTCGCGCGCGGCCTTCGTTCAATTCTGCGGCACGACCCCGACAAGATCATGGTGGGCGAAATCCGCGATCAGGAAACCGCGCAGATCGCCATCAACTCAGCTCTCACTGGGCACTTGGTGTTCACCACGGTGCACGCCAATAACGTGCTCGATGTGCTGGGCCGCTTCCTGAACATGGGCGTCGAGCCCTACAATTTCGTTTCCGCCTTGAACTGCATCCTGGCGCAGCGCCTGGTGCGCGTCATTTGTGAATTCTGCCGCAAGCAGGTGCACTACCCCGATTCGTACCTGGTGGAGAGCGGCATGCGCCCGGAGGAGTGGCGGGACACTCCGTTCTATGAAGGCACGGGCTGTTTCGAGTGCGGCGGCACCGGTTTCCGCGGGCGCACGGCGATTCATGAGCTGCTGGATCTTTCCGAGCACATCCGCGAGATGATTCTGAACAAGCGGCCGACCTCCGAGATCAAGCGCGCCGCGCGCGAAGAGGGCATGACGTTTCTGCGCGAGTCCGCGCTGGCCAAGGTCAAGTTGGGAACCAGCACGCTGAAGGAAGTCAATAAGGTTACGTTCATCGAAGGCTAGAATGCCGGGGCAAAACACAGGCCGCGCATCACTATGAATCTCCCTTTCGCCGCGCTCTGGCGCGATCCACCGCCCGCTTATGCCTTCGAGCTCTCCGAAGCCGGTGTGGCCATGGCGCGGACGGCCAAAGATCCGGAGTTCGATTTCCGGCCGCTCGACGCGGGCATCATCTCCGTCTCGCCGTCGCGCGACAACATTCTCGAGCCGGATAAGCTTGCCTCGACCGTGCGCGGCATGGTTCCCCAAAACGGCAGCCGCAAGCGGCGCGATGCCGCTCTGATCCTTCCCGATTCCAGCGTGCGCGTTTCCGTGCTGGATTTCGACAGTTTCCCGACGGATGCCAAAGAGCAGTTGTCGCTGGTGCGTTTTCGCATCAAGAAGGGCGTGCCCTACGATGTCGAATCGGCAATCCTGAGTTATCATCCGCAGGCATCCGGCAATAACGGGAAATTCGACGTGGTAGTGGCGATAGCCCCGGCCGAAATCGTCGCTCGCTACGAAGCCCCGTTCCGCGCCGTGGCCATCCAGCCGGGATTCGTCACTACCTCCGCGCTCGCGGCGCTCGAGCTGGTGAATGAAAAAGGCACTATCGTCGTCGCCAAGCTCAGCGGCCGCATGCTCACCATCATGGTGGTATCGTCCGGCGTGCTGAAGCTCGTGCGTGCGCTTGAGCTGGCCGAAGCCAGTATTGCCGAAGTTGCCGCCGACCTCTACCCGACTCTCGTATACATCGAAGACAATCTCTCCGCCAAGGCCGAAAAGGTGCTGCTGGCCGGCTTCGTGCGGTTCGGGGCGGAGGCGCGTGACGTCTTCGCGCAGGAACTGCGCGTTCCGGTCGACCTGGTTCGCGCCGGTGTTGGTGTACCCGGCGAAAACAATCTCGGCCTGCTCGGGTACTTGCAGTCCTTACAGTCATAAGTATGAAATTTCCCGTCAATCTCGCAACCCAGCCTTCGCGCAAAGACCGCCCCATCCTGGTGGCGTCGGGCGCTGTCGGCTTGTTGCTCGTGGCCACGCTGGTGGTGCTGGTTTCGCTCGCTTTGGCCGACCGTCGCCGCTCCGCCGACACTCGCCGCGTAATCCAGCGCCTCGACCAGCAGCTCGCCAGGACCAACGCCGATCAGGCCCGCCTGAGTGCCGTGCTGCAGCGCCCCGAAAATGCCGAGGTTCTCGAGCGCAGTCTCTTTCTGAACTCGCTGCTCTACTGGAAAGGCATCAGCTGGACCAAAGTGTTTGCCGATCTCGAGAAGACCTTGCCGCCGAACGTTCGCATCATGAATATCCGGCCGCAGGTTGTTTCCGAGAATCAGGTGTATCTGGAAATGATGGTGGGTTCGGAATCGCAGCTGCCGGTGGTGGATTTGCTGAAACGCCTGGGCTCGTCCGAAGTCTTCAGCTCGCCTACCGTCTACAGCTCCATGCCGCCATCGCAAACCGAGCGTCTTTACCGCTATCGAGTCAGCGTAAACTATGCCCAGAAACTTTGACATTCGCGCCATTCTCAAAGATCGCCGCATGGTAGTGCGCGGCACGCTTGGCGCGCTGCTTCTGGCAAATTTGGTTGCAGCCGCGTTCGCCTTTCACGTTCTTGGCGGCTCGCCCGAAGACCTGGCCGGGCAAATGCGTTCCAAGCAGCGCGATCTGGCGTCGCAGTTGCAGCAGACCGAGCGCATGCGCACTCTGGTGGCCAAGGTCCAGCAGGCCAAGGTGGAAGGCGACAAGTTCCTCAATGACTGCACCATGGAGCGCGCCATCGCGTATTCCACCCTGATCGAGGATCTCAACCGCATGGCGGCGGAATCCGGCATGCAAACTAAAGAGTTCTCGTACTTGCTCGACCCGGTCGAGGGTTCCGACCGCATCGAGCAGCTGACGATTTCGGCAAACTTCGAAGGCAATTATGGCAGTTTAACCAAGTTGGTGAACATGCTGGATAAATCACCGCGGTTTCTGATCATCGATAGCATGCAGGCTTCGCCGCAGTCGAATGGCGCCCTCAACGTCAATATCCGGCTGGACACTTTTGTCCGCCAGACTCCGGGCGGCAAATCATGAAGCTGGGGGCGGAGAAGGAGAAGAAGAAAGTCGTTTTCCTGGTCGTGCTGACGGTCGCCGCGGCTTATTTGCTCTATTCCAACGTGTTTTCGTCCGATCCCGGCTCCGGTCCGGGCGCGTCGCGCGGCGCCAGTGCAGCGCGTCCCGCGACTCCGGATGCGCACTCGCAGGTAGCGGCCCAGTCGACAACCACACCCACGACGGCGTCTGGTCGCGCCCCGGCATCGCGGCGCACATCACAGGAGTTTCGTCCCGTTTGGAAACACAAGACCGCCATAGATACGTCCTCTATCGATCCCAAGCTACGGCTGGATCTGCTGGCTAAAGTGCAAGCGGTCGAGTTAGGGCAAGCCGACCGGAATCTGTTCCAGTTCGGCGTAGCCGCGGCGCCCGCGCTGCCCAAAGAGCCTCGCCCCATCATTCCGAAAACTCCAGAACAAATCAGACGGGAGCAGGAAGCTGCGGCCGCAGCCTCCCTGCCGCCGCCTCCGCCGCCCATCCCGCTCAAATACTACGGTTACACCGCGCAGCGAGTCGACGGCCACAGGCGCGCCTTCTTCCTGGATGGCGACGACATCTTTGTCGCCGCTGAAGGCGACGTGGTAAAGCGTCGATACAAAGTCGTACGCATCGGCATCAGTTCGGCGGTGGTAGAGGATACCCAGCTCAATAACACGCAGACGCTGCCTCTACTGGCCGAGGAGTCGGCCGGATGAGGCCTGGAGAAGCCGGTGTGCGGCGTCACGACGGCAAGCCGAAAACCGGCGAAGAGGGCTTCGTTCTCCTGCTGATTTTTGCCATGGCGGCGGCGGTGGCGCTCATGCTTTATATGGAGTTGCCCCGCGTTTCCTTCGAAGCCCAGCGCAACCGCGAGCAGTTGCTGATCGAGCGCGGCGAGCAATATAAGCGTGCCATCCAGCTTTATTTCCGAAAATTCAAGACCTACCCGGCATCCATCGAGCAGTTGGAGAACACCAATAAAGTGCGTTTCCTGCGGCGCCGCTATCCGGACCCGCTCACCGGCAAGAACGAGTGGCGGCTCATCCATATTGGGCCTGGAGGCGTGTTTACCGACTCGATCACACGCAAGCCGAAAAAAGATCAGAAAAAGGAAGAAACGATCACCAGCCTGCTCATGGAAGCCCCGGCCATCGGTTCGTCGCCCACGGACGGGCAGCGCGCATCGGGTGCGCCGCCGCGGCGGCCGAGCGAAGGCGGCCAACCGCAGACGGGTGCAGATTTCGCTGCCGGCAACGCGGGCGTTGTAGGCCAGCCCGGCACAGAGCAGCCGGGCGATCCGAATCAGCAAGTTACGGGTCAATCCTCCGGTGCGGGACAGCCTGTATCGCCTGGCGTGCCGCAGTCGCCGGTGCCCGCGTTTCCCGGCGTCCCCGGTAATCCCTTTAACCCCAACGCGCCGCAGGTCGCAGCGACACAG
>DATLVQ010000935.1:0-2227 GCA_035577325.1 Bryobacteraceae bacterium
GCGAGCGAATTGTACAGCGCGCTCGTACCCGGCGTCGACGTGGCGTAACACGCCGATGCCCGGGTCGCACGTGAGCACGCGCTCGAGGCAACGAGCGCCGCCCGGCGTGCCATCGGCCACCGTGACCTGACCGGCGTGCAGCGAATAACCGATACCGACGCCGCCGCCATTGTGCACCGAAACCCAGCTGGCGCCGGCGGCGGTGTTCAGCAGCGCGTTGAGGATCGGCCAATCGGCGATGGCGTCGCTGCCATCGGGCATGGCTTCGGTTTCGCGATAGGGGGAAGCCACGGAGCCGCAATCGAGATGATCGCGGCCAATCACGATTGGCGCTTTGAGGCGGCCGTCGGCGACCATGCGGTTCATCTCGAGCGCGAAACGCGCGCGTTCGCCATAGCCGAGCCAGCAAATGCGTGACGGCAAGCCCTGAAAATGGACGCGCTCGCGAGCCAGCGAAATCCAGCGCGTGAGGCTCGCGTTATCCGAAAACAGGCGGCATACCAGCTCGTCGGTGGCGGCGATGTCATCGGGATCGCCGGAAAGCGCCACCCAACGAAACGGACCGCGGCCCTCAGCGAAGAGCGGCCGTATGTATTCGGGCACAAAACCGGGAATGCGAAAGGCATCGGTGACGCCGCGGTCGGCGGCCATGCGCCGGATGTTGTTGCCGTAATCGAAAGCGATGGCGCCGCGGCGCTGCAGCTCGAGCATGGCGCGCACGTGCGCGGCGATCGAGTCGAGAGAACGGTCCACGTACTGCTCCGGATGAGCCGCCCGCAGTCTCGCACCTTCTTCGACAGAGTAACCGCGGGGGATATAGCCGTTGAGAGGATCGTGCGCGCTGGTTTGATCGGTGAGCAGGTCGGGGACGATGTCCTGGCGCAACAGCTCGGGAAGTACTTCGGCGCAATTGCCGACCAGTCCTACCGAGAGAGCGCGCTTCGCGGCCATGGCTTCCTGCAGCAGTTTCATGGCGTCATCGAGATTGTGCGCGATGCGATCGCAATAACCGCTCTGGATGCGGCGCTCTATGCGATGCGCATCCACCTCGACGCACAGAAACGCCGCGCCATTCATCGTGGCGGCGAGTGGCTGCGCGCCACCCATGCCGCCCATACCGCCGGTGACGACCAACCGGCCCGCCAGCGAGCCACCAAAATGCTTGCGCGCCGCGGCGGCGAACGTTTCGTACGTGCCTTGCAAAATGCCCTGCGAGCCGATGTAGATCCAGCTTCCGGCGGTCATCTGGCCGTACATGATCAGGCCGAGATGCTCGAGCTTGCGAAACTCGTCCCAGTTGGACCAGTGACCCACCAGATTGGAATTGGCGATGAGCACGCGCGGTGCTTCTTCATGCGTGCGAAAAACACCGACCGGCTTGCCGGATTGCACGAGCAGCGTTTCATCGTTGGCCAGCGCTTCAAGCTCACGCACGATGACGTGGAACGAAGGCCAGTCGCGCGCCGCTTTGCCGGTTCCGCCGTAAACGACCAGATCCTGGGGGCGTTCGGCCACTTCGGGATCGAGGTTGTTCATGAGCATGCGCAGCGCGGCTTCCTGCTTCCAGCCCTTGCAGCGAAGGGTGGCGCCGCGGGGCGCGCGAATATCAACTGGCGTCAGAGTATCCAGGGCCGGCATTTTGGGTGACAGAGCCTCCCTGGTCTTATGATACGCGCTCAGCTGGACCCCACCGCATCCACCCTGCGACGGAGCGATTGGATTGCCTGCGTGAGCGCGTTGCGGTAGACGGTTACGTCATTGCCCCACGAGATGGCGTTGAAGCCGGCGGCAATCCACTCCGCCGCTTGTTCGGGAGCCGTGGGGTTGATGCCGGCGACTTTTTTGTGCTGGCGCGCCGCGGCAATGACGTTCTGGACGGCAGCGAGGAAATCCGGATGATGGAATTGCGCGGGAATGCCCATGGCCTGCGTGAGATCGAAATGGCCGACCCAAAGGACGTCGACTCCGGGAGTGGCGGCGATGGCTTTGGCGTTGGCAACGCCGAGCGGCGACTCAATCATGGCGATTACGGTTGTGTTCTCATTGGCTTCGCGAAAGTAAGTGGCGGGATCAGGCACGACGAAGTCCGTGTGGGCCGCTCCGAGACCGACGCCGCGATGGCCCATGGGCGCATACTTCACGGCACCAACAATTTCTCGCGCCTGCTCCGGTGTCTCGACGTTAGCAACCATGACGCCGAGAGCGCCTGCGTCCATGGCCCGCGCCA
>DATLVQ010000936.1:0-3088 GCA_035577325.1 Bryobacteraceae bacterium
TGCCACCCTGTATCAGCTCGGTGATTTCTCCGCCACCGAGGTTCGAAGTCAGGAAGATGACCGTTTGCGAAAGGTCGACGCGGCGATTGTCGCCGAGCGTGAGCGTGGCCTTGTCCAGCATTCCCAGGAGCAACTGCCACAGCGCGTCGCTGGCCTTCTCAATTTCGTCAAAGAGCAAGAAAGTGAGCTTCAGCTTGTCGGTGTGGCAAGCTGTCAGAGCTTCCTGAGTAATTAGCGGATGAGTTTCCCGGTGACCGAGGTAGCCTGGAGGCGAACCAATCAGCTTCGCGATCTCGTGCGAGTGCTGAAACTCCGCGCAATCCACCTTAATGACCGCGCGGGCATCGCCAAACAAAATCTCGGCAGCCGCTTCCACGATGTGCGTTTTGCCGGAACCAGTCGGGCCAAGAAAGAGCAGGTTGCCTACGGGTCGTCCGGGAGAGTTCAGACCTGCACGGAACACCTGGTAGAGATCGACGAGGGCCTGCACGCCCTCCTCTTGCCCCACAATTTTCACACGGAGAGCCTGATCGAAAGCGCGTGTGTCGTCGCTGCGGATGCTGGGATCGAGTTGTTGCCTTACGGCGGGTCTCATGGCTTGTACCCCTGTGAATTGGTGTAGCAATGCATTAGCCACTTATAAGTCACTGAAAACATGTCGCGTAATCGACAGTGGCAGTTGCAAATTCTGCGAATTCGCAATTTTGGCGAGTTGTGGAGTTGCGGCTAGCTTTCGCGCAAGTATTCTTTGAACTGGTGTTTGTTAATTCTCAGAAGGCGGATCTTGTACTCCAAGGTAGAAGCAGGGATACCGAGTTTTGCGGCGGCACCTGACGGGCCAGAGATTCTGCCCTCCGTTTCTGTAAGCGCCCTTTCGATGAGCTCTTTTTCCTGTTCCGGGCTTTTCTTCCCCAGGGACAGGGACCGGGCGGGCCCCTGGGCGTACGAATTTCCATGGGAGAGCCAACTGCCGTCAATGGTTAGGGTCTCCGTCTCGCAAACAATGACAGCACGCTCGATCACATTCTGAAGCTCACGAATATTGCCCAGCCAGGAGTACGACTCCAGGAGCTCAAGTGCCCGCTTTTCGATGCTCCGAATGTTTTTGCCAGCCTTTTTCGCGAAACGGTCAACGAAGTACTCCACTAGCACTGGAATGTCTTCTTTGCGCTCGCGAAGAGGCGGGACGTGGATCGGGAAGACGTCGAGTCGATAAAACAGATCCTGGCGGAATGCGCCTGCAGCAATCGCTTTTTGCAGGTCGCGGTTAGTCGCCGCGAGGACCCGTACATTTACGTGAATTGGTTGACTGGCGCCCACGCGCTGGATTTCCCTCTCCTGCAAAACGCGCAAGAGAGCAATCTGTGTCTCGAGGGGCAGTTCTCCGATTTCATCGAGGAAGATGGTGCCCCCTTCAGCAAGTTCGAAACTGCCTAGGCGGCGCTGCAAAGCTCCGGTGAAGGCTCCTTTCTCGTGCCCAAACAACTCGGAGGCAATCAACGATTGGGGAATCGCAGCACAATTGATGGCTACGAAGGCACGTGCACCTCGAGGCGACTTCTTATGGATAGCACGGGCAATCAATTCTTTCCCTGTGCCCGTTTCACCGGTGAGGAGAACGGT
Source organism: Bryobacteraceae bacterium (assembly GCA_035577325.1). Lineage (GTDB taxonomy): Bacteria > Acidobacteriota > Terriglobia > Bryobacterales > Bryobacteraceae > QHXW01. The sequence continues at coordinate 1,624 of DATLVQ010000936.1, forward strand.
TGAATCCGTAGGGGCGACCTTGGACACGGCCGCAAGCACGGACCGGAGGGCCGGAGAGGCCCCTACGACCTCCTCAAACATCCATGCTTTCTCGATCTCCACACGCAGCGCGACGTTCTCATGTTGAAGTCTTTCTTCCGCCCGCTTGCGATGTTCGATATCCGTCGCGGTGCCATACCACCTGACGATGTTTCCTTGCTCATCGCGCAGCGGCACATTGCGGACGAGTAACCAGCGATATTCTCCATTCGCCGCCCGCACCCGCACTTCACTCTCGGTTGGTTGACCGGCGGTTAAGGCTGCGCGCCAATCCCCGACGAACCTGGCGCGGTCATCCGGATGAACTAGCGCCTCCCAATTCCATCCCAATGCGTCCTCGCCGCCTAAACCTGTGAACTCCTGCCATCGACGATTGATAAATTCAACCGAGCCATCCGGTAATGTACTCCACACTATCGCTGGCATGGTTTCAATGACGTCGCGAAGCTGCCTTTCGCCCTGGCGGACAGCTTCTTCGGCCCGCAAGCGGTCAGTGATGTCCCGGACTACGTTCAGCAGGAAGCGACGACCGGCGTACCAAACCAAGGTGGTGTGTGCTTCGACAGGGAAGGCTGACCCATCCTTTCGCCGATGCCAGTGTGTGTTTACCACGGTCCCACCCGCCGCAGCCGACTCCGCCACTGGTTCCAAACCCGCTCGATCCGAATCCAAGTGCAAGGCAAGCACCGTGTTCCCGATCAGTTCCTGCCGAGTGTAACCAAGGCTCTCGCATGCCTGCCGGTTCACATCAACAATCGTCCCTTGCTCGAAGTCCTGGACGAAGAGGGCATCCCCCGCGTGATCCACAAACGTGCGGAAGCGCGTCTCGCCCTCGCGCATCTCTTCTTCCGCATGCTTGCGGGCCGTGATGTCGTTGCTGGTCACGAGGGTCGCAACCGGCGCACCCCGGTCATCTCGTTTCAAAGAGCAGCGGCTCGCCACAACCACCTGCGTTCCGTCCTTCTTGGTTTTCACAAGTTCGCCTTGCCAGCGGCCCGTACGGAGCAATTCAGTCTCAATCTGCTCAAACGGCAGCGGGTAGACCGTCTTCAGAAGTTCGTGCGCAAGCTCGCCAACCGCGTACTCCGCTGGCCATCCATACAACTCCTCCGCGCCGCGATTCCAATAGCGGATAACTCCCTACACATCGCGGACATAAATTGCGTCGTGAGTGAGACTCAGAAGGCTTGCCTGCTCCCGCAGTTCTTCGTAGAGTTCCTGAAGTTGCCGGGCCGCATGGTTGAATGCCTTGCCTACGACGCCCAATTCGTCATTTCCACTGACATGGACTTCGTGCTCAAAATCGCCTCGCGCCAGTGCTTGCGCGCCGGTCGCCAGTTCGGCGAGCGGAGATGTGATGCTCCGAGTGGTATACCAGCCGAGCGCGGCGGCCAGGATTAAGGTCAGCAGCGCTGCAATCGGAACT
>DATLVQ010000937.1:0-2920 GCA_035577325.1 Bryobacteraceae bacterium
GCTTCGAGCGGGCCGCAGCACTTCGTGTTTTCACTGGGCAGTTATCTGTACGTGCTGCCGGCCGCTCTGCGGCTAGTGAGCGCCGATCCTCCCTCGATCAGTTCTATCGATACGGACGGGAATGGAAACGTAGTGGTCACTGGATCGAATTTCGCCTCCGACAGCCAGGTCTATTTCGACGGGCTGCCGGCGGCCACGAGCGTGGCCGACAGCTCCCACGCTACCGCCACCCCGCCACCGGGCATGAACGGCCAGACGGCCGTCGTGACCATGTTTAACAGCGACGGGCAGAGTTCGATGTTCCCTGGACCGTCGCCGGCGCCATCGTACACTTATCCGGTGTCGTCAGCGGCTTCGGCGGCTCCGAAGGTAACGTTCTCGCCGAATACTCTCCCCGCCGGGGCGCGCGCCATGATCGACATCACCGGTTCGAATATGACTTTCGCCAACGGCCTTACGAGCGCCGGTTTTGGCTCGAGCGACGTGCTGGTCCGGCGCGTGTGGGTGCTGAGCCCGACGCACGCGCTAGTCAACGTACAGGTGGCGCCCAATGCGCAACTTGGCCTCTCGTCGGCCAGTGTAATGTCGGGCTTCCAGGTGTTCTCGCAGCCGTCGGCTTTCCAGATCACCGCTGGAGACCCCAATATGCCGATAGTCGAGCCGACGCTGATCAACGCGATATGGCTCCAGAGCGGCGCGTTTCCGGGGTCGATCGTGAGTTTGTTCGGGTTAAACCTGGCCACGCCAAACCAGGGGGGGCCTACCACGATTACCATCGGCGATCAGCCGGTGAAGCTACTCTATACCTCACCCACGCAGATCAATCTGGTGGTTCCGGCGTCGCTGAAGCCGGGCCCGGCGATCCTGCGGCTGAATAACGGCACGACGCAGGCGTATCCGGTGGTGGTTTCGATCGATCCGGTGCCGCCATCCATCGCTTCGGTTCAAGATCTGTCCAACAGCAACCTTGGCCCGAATAATCCGGCCCAGCCGGGCGATGTGCTGAACCTGCTCGTGAACGGGCTGGCTGCCGCAGGCACGGCCATTGCTCCCGGACGCGTGCATGTGCAGGCTGGGGGGCGTGAGACAGCCGCTGGATCGGTCACGCCGAGCGGCTCCGCCTATACCGTGCAGTTCAAGCTGGATAGTTCCGTGGCCACTGGGGCTCAGGTCCCGCTGACCATCTCGATCGACGGCAAAACCAGTCTGCCGGTCTATATTCCGATCGCTCCGTTGCCTTCGTCCTAAGGAAATTGAACCGTACCGCCACACGTTTCCGCACGCCAACGGAGAAGTGTGCCGCCGGGAAAAGTGTTGTCCGACCCCGTCGTCCTCCTCTTGGATATGATGTGTAATTCCAAATGGGAGGCATCATGCCGATTTCGAGCGCTCCACGGCGCAGTTTCTTACGGCGTCTGGCCGGATTCGCTGGACTTTCCGCGGCCGGTCAATCCGCCGCGCAGGGGCAAATGCGCGAAGGCGCGGCCAGCTCACCATTTCTTTCGCGCTATGCCCGCGCGCAGAATTATAAATCGCTCAAACAATCCAGCTTCGACCACTCGGGCGGCAACGCCGACTATTGGCCGGTCGCGCCGGGCGCGACACAGGAACTATTCAACGCCGCAGGCCCGGGCGTGATTTCGCACATCTGGTTCACGATCGCGGCCGAGAGCTCGAACCATCTCAAGGAGATCGTGTTTCGGGCTTATTGGGATGGCAACTCCAAGCCCAGCATCGAAGTCCCGGTGGGCGATTTCTTCGGGCTGAACTTAGGCCAGTATTTCGTGTACCAGTCGGCGTTTCTGAACTGCTCCTCCATCAAAGCGCTGAACTCGTACTTCGCCATGCCGTTCCGCAAGTCCGCGCGGCTCACGGCCACTAATGAGAGCGCGCACAAGATCGGCGCATTTTATTCGAATATCGACTACCAGCTTGTGCCTTCCCTGCCCGACGACACTCTGTATTTTCACGCGCAGTATCGCCAGGCCACGCCCAACACGGCGCAAAGGACGTCGGATAAGAATCCCGACGGGCGGCAGAACTACGTTTACGTGGAGACGCGCGGCCGCGGCCATCTGATGGGGGTGACGCTGGGCGTGCTGCAAAATACCGAGCACTGGATGGGCGAGGGCGACGACATGATTTTCGTCGATGACGAAACCAAGCCCGCGATCATCGGCACCGGATCTGAGGACTACTTCAACGGTGCGTGGGATTTCGGCGGGCGCGACGGCGCCATCCCGTTCGCGCATCTTTACAACGGCGCGCCACTCATGATCGCGCCCGAGCGCACCGGTGGGCGCTACTGCCTTTACCGCTGGCATGCCGACAACCCGGTGACTTTCACACGCTATCTGAAGCACACCATGGAGCACGGGCACGCCAACGACCGCGCGGACAATTTCTTTTCAGTGGCCTACTGGTATCAATCTGAGCCGTACACGGATTTTCCGACGCTGCCGCCGGCGGAGGCGCGCATCCCCAACATGAGGGTGGTGGCGGGGCCTGGCGGCGCACAACCGGGTTAGAGCCGCGCCCCCGGTAACGCCCCTTACAGGCCAGCTTCGGTAACGAGATCAAGGAGAGAGACGAATGAAATTCTTAGCTTTATTCATCGCATGCACGCCGTGGCTGGCCGCAGCGGATCCTGCGGGGTTCGCGCAATGGAAAGGCGCGGAGCTGAGGAGTTACGAAAAGAAGCTTGCCCCCAAGATCGACGCCAAGAAGATTGCGTCGCAACCGCTGGGCAGCTACGGCAATCACACGCTGAGCGTGATTCACCGCGAGGGCAGCGGCGAGGCAGAGCTGCACGAAACGCAGGGCGACATCTTCCTCGTCGAATCCGGCGAAGCGACGCTCATTGTCGGCGGGACGGTTGTGGATCCTAAGACTACGGCGCCGCACGAAGTCCGCGGCCCGT
>DATLVQ010000938.1:0-7843 GCA_035577325.1 Bryobacteraceae bacterium
GTCAAGGAAAGCGTATGGGCGGGTTTCTGGCCAAACGGGTGGTTTAAGAGCGTGCTCAACCCTACGCAGGGCATCTACTTTCCGAACTTCAATTTCAACGGTAATGGCAATTCTTATACCGGATTCGGCAACTGGTGGCTGGTGCACGGCCGCTCGCATAATCCAACTGTGAATGTCACGCATGACATGGGCATTCACCACATGAAGGCCGGTTGGCAGTTCCGATATTCCTACGATCAGGACAACGCTAACTCCGGACCGGGCAACTTTGGCTTCAATGCCATCGATACCGGCAAGAGCTTTCTCAGCTACGATGCCACGCAGTCCGGCAATATGTACGCCTCGGCCCTGCTGGGTGTCATGAATAGCGGGACGGCCACGATCTATCCCAATCTGGACATGCACCAGCAGCAATGGGGTTTCTACTTCCAGGACGACATCAAGCTGACGCGGAACATCACCCTGAACCTCGGGCTACGGTGGGAGCGCGAAACGGCTCCGCTCGAAGAAACGCGCAAGCTGGTCAAGACTCTGGATTTGACCAACCCGATTCCGGAACTGCAGGGCATTGTTATGCCTTCGCAGGTTACCGCAATCCGAACTTCTGCCCCGATTTACAACGGCGCCATGATCTACACGAGCAACAAGGATCCGCGAATGTATGATGCGCCGTGGGATACGTTCCTGCCGCGCGCCGGCATCGCGATCCGTATCAACGACAAGACCGCGGTCCGGGCGGGTTATGCGCGCTATGCAGTCCCGTGGGTAGCCATTCATCCGGAGACCGGCGGCCTGCCGACGAACGGCTTCTCGCAATCAACGTCACTGCTCGGCCCGCTTGACGGCACCCCGCGCTCGCTCCTCGACGATCCATATCCGACCAGCGGCGCTAACCCCAACCCCGTGATCCTGCCGGTGGGCAACAGTCTGGGCCGCTACCAGGATCTGGGCAACAGCATTAGCTTCTGGAATGGGAAGATCATGAAGACGCCGATGAACGACCGCTTCAACTTCACCGTCCAGCGGCAGGCGCCCTACCGCATCTTCACTGAAGCTACGTTTTTCACCATGTTCGAGCACAACGCCCAGGATCCGAGCATGTGGGGCGGCCACTTCGATTACAACCTCAACCAAGTGGACCCGAACCTGATTTATCAGTATAAAGGCCTAACCGATCAGGCGGTGGCGAATCCGTTCTACAATCTGCCGGCCAATATTATGCCGGGAGTTCTACGCGGGCAGCAGACCGTCGCAGTCAGCCAGTTGCTGAGGAAATACCCGCAATACGGAGACTTGTGGGAGCAGGGTTGGCCCGGCACGAGCGATCATTATTACGCGCTCCAGATGAAGGCCGAGCGCCCCATGGCCAACGGTCTGAACTTCCTGGTGGCTTACAACTTCAACCACGAGTACCATGGCGGTTGGTTCAACCCCCAGGATTTCTACGCCAACAAGATCACCATGTTTGACCGGGAGTATCCACGGCACAACTTACGCATCGCCGGCACATATGAACTGCCCTTCGGCAAGGGACGGCAGTTCATGAATCACGCGCCCAAAGTGGTGGATTATGTCCTCGGCGGCTGGGCTACCAGCAGCATCTGGATGTGGCGAAGCGGCGACCTGACGGACTTCAGCGGGCAGTACGCGCTGGTTACCGGTGATCCGCGCAAGAACGTTCCGCACGGGTATTACTTCAACCCGGCGGTATTCCAGATTCTTCCCTCGTACACGCCCAGAACCAACCCCTGGTATTACGATGGCTTGCGTGGCCCGCGCTTCTGGCAGCTTGATTCAACCCTGGTGAAGTACTTCCCGATCACCGAGCGGATTAAGTTCGAGCTTCGCATGGAGTTTTACAACCTGCCCAACGTGTTTATGCCAAGCGATCCGAACGTCGGCGTCGGCAGCGGCACCATGGGCCAAAGCACCTGGGTAGCCGGTGGCAACTACGGCCGCGAAATTCAGTACACGGGCCGCATTCACTTCTAATCGAGAGCCCTCACTATGGAGGCGCTGGAGAATTCTTCGGCGCCTCCAGTTCCTTATACCTCCGCAGTTCTTCCGCCGCTTCGGCATTTCGTCCTAACCGTCGATACGCACCTGCTAATGCCAGGGCCGTTCGGCTGTCGCGCGGATCGAGCTTCGCGGCGGCTTCCAGATGCGCTAGGGCGACTTGGACCTTGTCCTTCCCCAGCAGATATTTGCCGAGCTCATAGTGTGCGCCGGCTAGCTGGTTGTCGAGCGCCAGTGCTTTCTCGAGCAACGAGGCCGCGCGCGCTTCCTCTTTCCCGTTTTCGAGCAGCGTGCGCCCATAGGCCTCGTAGAACTGCGCATTTTTCGGAAACCGCACGATGCCTTTTTCGAAAGTTGCGGCCGCGTCGCGATACTCAAATAGCTTTTCTTGCACGAGAGCCAGGTTCAGCAGCGCGGCGGCATCGACGGGATTCAGCTCCACGGCGCGGGCATAGGACTTGAGCGCCATGTTGAAATTCCCGATGCCGGCTTCGGCGCGGCCCCTGAGCAGGTATGCGGCGGAAGACCTGGGCGCGACGGCGAGTGCCTTTTCCGCGGCTTCCGTGGCATCGGCATATCGCCCGGCTTCGACCAGGATTTGCGCCAGGTGATCGTAGTTGATCTCGGCCGCGGGGTCGAGCTCAATCGCCGTTTTCATCGCAGCCACCGCTTCCGGCAGCCGGTTCTGGCGGTGATAGCACCAGCCCAGCAGATTGTATACGCGGGCTTCTCGATTGCCCGCCGCCGTCAGTTGCTGGACCGTGGCCTGGCTTTCGGCGAAACGCTTCGCCTGATACTGAACCATGGCCAGCTCATAGCCCAGCTGCGCACGATCCGGATACGTGGTGCTTATCGACGCGAATAGCCGCTCGGCGGTCCCGAGATCGCCGGACCGCGCGGCTGTTTCCGCTCCCAGGAACACGGCGGCAGGACCGGCGGGCAGCAGCCAGTCCAGTGTTTCGCGGCCTTTCTCGGCCAGATTGGCGCGATAGTAGCAGCGCGCCAGCACGGCGATCCATTCCGGCTGCCGGCGGACCAGGTCGGCGGCCGATTCCAGCAGGCGGATGGCGCCTCGATCATCGTTCAGCTTTTCGAGTACCACTCCCAACAGGACGGTCGCGGGTTTCATCTCGGGCTTCGCCCTGAGAATGCGTTCCAGATTTGCTTTCGCGGGCGTAAATTGCCCCAGGCGATACTGATTGACGCCGAGGTAGTAGGCGGCGTCGACATCATTTGGATTGAGCTTCAGAGCCTTTTCAAAATAGACGGCGGCCCGCCGCAGCTCACCCTTCTGAGAAAGCTCCAGGCCTTTCCGTACGTCCTCGCGAGCGAGCGTTGCCGGATCCTGAAACAACAGGAATAAAAGAAGCCAGGCGGCCATTGGTTTATTGCGCGGGCCCGGCCGGGCGGAATACACGCTGCATACTTCCCGACATCGTATCTTTGATGACGTTAACACTGAAAAGGGATGTCGAGTACCGCGCTACATTCACGACATTTCCATTGGGCCTAAGTCATCTGTGAGTCGTATCACTTGCATTTTGCAATCTACTTTTGATAAGGTACCCGAAATGCCTGGGAAGTCGAGGTCAAAACGTCGATCCGGCTGCCCAGTCAGCGTCGCCCTCGAGGTGTTTGGGGATCGCTGGTCGCTGCTGATCATTCGAGATCTAATGGTTCGCGGGCTCCGCACATTCAAGGAATTCCGGGAGTCGGGCGAGGGGATCGCCACCAACATCCTGGCGGACCGCCTGGAGAAGCTGCAAGCGGCGGACATCATCACCGCGGAGAGGGAGGAAACGGATGGGCGCCGGGTGAACTACCGGCTGACGGAGAAAGGGATTGACCTGGCGCCGGTGCTTCTGGAGCTGCTCATTTGGGGAGCGCGGCACGAAGAGACGGGGGCGCCCTGCGCTCTCATTGGTGAGATGGAGAAGAGACGGAAAGAAATCCTGGCTGAAGCCCGGCGGCGATGGCAGGAGCGTGATGCGACGCCACTGTTACCGCCGTTCGACGACGGTGGCGCGAGTCGTCATTTGTCGCCGGCAGGGCGGCAGCCAGGAGGTTCGCGGGCACATTGATGAGTTGCGTCGCGCGTGATTTGACGTGTTGTACTGTCGAGTGATTCAGAAAGGAGAACGGAATTGAGCAAGGTACGCGTACTGGTTGGGACACGCAAGGGCGCATTTGTCATGGAGTCGGATGGCAAGCGCGAACGGTGGAATGTTAGCGGGCCGCACTTCGCCGGATTTGAACTCTACCACGTGAAGGGGTCGCCCGCGGACCCGAACCGGCTGTATGCTTCGCAATCCAGCAGCTGGTTCGGGCAGTTGATCCAGCGTTCCAACGACGGCGGCAAGACGTGGGAACCGGTGGGGAACAAATTTGCCTACGACGGCGTCCCCGGCACACACCAGTGGTATGACGGCACGCCGCACCCGTGGGAGTTCAAACGCGTCTGGCATTTGGAACCATCGCTCGAAGATCCGGACACGGTCTACGCCGGGGTGGAAGACGCGGCTATGTTCAAATCCACCGACGGCGGGCAGACGTGGGGAGAACTCTCGGGGCTGCGCGGCCACGGCTCTGGACCCCATTGGGCGCCAGGCGCTGGCGGCATGTGCCTTCACACCATACTTCTCGATCCGAGCAATCCCCAACGAATGTTTATCGCGATCTCGGCTGCGGGCGCGTTCCGGACCGACGACGCCGGCAAAACGTGGAAGCCGATCAACCGTGGATTGCACTCCCAAACCATCCCCGACCCGGACGCCGAGGTAGGCCACTGCGTTCACCGCATCGCCATGCACCGGTCGCGGCCGAATACGCTGTTCATGCAGAAGCACTGGGACGTCATGCGCACCGACAATGCCGGCGAGTTGTGGAAGGAGGTCAGCGGGAATCTGCCGACCGACTTTGGGTTCGTGATTGACGTCCACGCGCACGAGCCCGAGACGATTTACGTGGTCCCGATCAAGAGCGATGGGGAACACTTTGTGCCCGATGCGAAGCTGCGCGTGTACCGCAGCCGGACGGGCGGAAACGAGTGGGAGGCGCTCACCAAGGGTCTGCCGCAGAACGACTGCTACGTGAATGTGCTGCGCGACGCCATGGCCATCGACTCGCTCGATAAGTGCGGCGTGTATTTCGGCACCACCGGCGGGCAGGTGTATGCGTCGGCTGACGCCGGAGACAGCTGGGCGCCCATCGTGCGCGATCTTCCGGCGGTGCTTTCCGTCGAGGTGCAGACGCTGCCATGATTCGCGTGGTGCTTCCAGCGCATCTGCGGACCCTGGCACGCGTGGATGGCGAAGTGAAGCTTGCGGTTGATGGGCCAGTCACGCAGCGCTCGGTTCTGGACGCGCTCGAGGCCCGTTACCCGATGCTGGGCGGGACGCTCCGCGATCACGTCACAAAACAGCGGCGGCCATTCGTGCGATTTTTCGCCTGCGAGGAGGATCTGTCGCACGAATCGCCGGACGCCCCGCTGCCGGAAGCGGTGGCGAATGGCACGGAGCCTTTTCTGGTCGTCGGGGCGATCGCGGGCGGGTAGGCGAAGCGTCCGGCACTGAAGCTGCGGTCGCCATCTCAGGAGGCCATTTCTTGTTGGTGGCATCCTATGACACTCGTTTGCGCCCTGCTGCGTTTGGCATAATGACTTGCTCGGCGATAAGTCATGCGGGTCATCGGGATGCTAATACTCGCTGTGGGATTGGCGGGCGTGTTGCGCGGCCAGGCGATCGATACAGTGTTGTTTCGCGAGAGCACCGGTATACAACGCTTCACCGTCATCGATCAAGTGGCCGATCCGCAGGAGCGCCGCGCTTTTCTGAAGCTGTACGGCGCCCACGAGCCGCAAAAACGGCGGAAGCTTGCCGAAGAATTTGTGGCGAAGTACCCGCAATCGTGGCTTCTGGCGCCGGCGTACGAGGCCGGGGCGAAAGCGTGCATCGACCTGGACGATTACGCCACCGCTCTGCGGTTGGGCACCCAATCGCTGCGGCTGTTTCCCGAAAACCCCTTGCTGTTGGTGCCACTGGCCAACATACAAGCGCAATTGAAACAAACACGTGCGGCGCAGGAAAGCGCCCGCGCGGCGCTCGAATATCTGGACCAGTTCGACCGCCCCGCGGCCATTGCGGCCGCCAAGTGGCCGGAGCTACAAGCTGAACTCAAGGCCTCCAGCTATTTCGTACTGGGCCGAGTGGCCGCCGCGGAGGCGCTGCGCGCCGGCGGCACGGAAAAACACGCCAAGCTGCTCGAAGCCGAGGATTCTCTGCTGCGAGCAAGGGCTTTAAATGCTCGTGACGCCGAGACCGCTTACCTGCTTGGCCTCACGGAGCTGTCGCTTGGGAAGCCGCGCGCCGCGTTCTTTCTGGCAATTGCGGGGCGCGCGCCCGGTCCGCTGCAGGCGAAAGCGCTGGAGAGTCTCCGACGCATTTATGAATCGCAGATTCATCAGCCGGGTGACTCCTTCGATACGTATTTAAAGGCCGTGGAAAAGCTGGAAGAGGAAAAGTTGGTGGTTAGGACGCCCCCGGCGCAGTCGATAAGCCCGGCCGGCTACGCCGGATCCCAAGCCTGCCAAACTTGTCATGCGGCAGCTTACGACGCCTGGCGAAAGACCGGTATGGGCCGCATGCTCCGCCCTTATGCGCCGGAGAACGTGATCGGCGATTTCCGCGCGAAGAACCAATTCAGCGATGCGGCGGGCGCGGTGGTGGCGCGCATGTCGATCCAGCGCGATAAGCACTATTTCGCCGTGCGCAGCGCAGACGGCGACTGGCGCACCTACCCGGTCGATTACACAATTGGTTCGAAATGGCAGCAAGCTTACGCCACGCGCCTGGCATCAGGCGACATCCAGGTATTTCCGGTTCAATACAGCGCGGTCAAAGGACAGTGGGTCAACTACTGGAAGGTGATCGATCCGCCGGGTTCGCCGCGGTCGGTCGTGACCAATTTTAACGGGCTTAGCCCGGCGACAAGTTATCAGCGGAATTGCGCGCCGTGCCACACCAGCCAGTTGCGCCTCGCGAAGGCTGGTTCACCCACCGGACAGAGCTACGCATTTCGCGAGGCGGCCATCAATTGCGAAATGTGCCATGGCCCCGCGCAAAATCACGTGGCGGCGATGACGTCCGGCGCCGTCTCCAATGTAAGCGACGGTCCGGTTCACTTCAACCGGATCGGGGCGCGCGAGTATGTCGCGATTTGCGGTCAGTGCCACGCGCAATCCGCGCTGCACCAGGCGGGGCCGAATGGCGAGATCAATTATTCCGCCGAGGGTCTATCGTTCTACCCGGCCCAGTTGAGCCAGCCGTATGGCGATGTCTCGCGGCGCGCTTTCTATAAAGACGGACGGTTTCGCGAAACAACCTTCATCGTGGAAGCATTCCGGCGCACGACCTGCTTCCGCAAGGGACAGGCGCACTGCGGGCACTGTCACGAGCCGCATGCGGCGGGCGCCGCCGCTAATCCGACATCTCTGAAATTCCCCGGCGATCCGGACCGCATGTGCCTGCAGTGCCACGTCAAGTTCACAAACAATATCAGCGCCCATACGCATCATGCCGCTTCCACCGAGGCCAGCCGCTGCGTTTCCTGTCACATGCCGCGCATCATGAACAGCGTCTTGTTCAAGGCGCGGACCCACCAGATCGACGACATTCCCAGCGCGGAAATGACGCGGCACTTTGGCGCGCAGGAGAGCCCCAATGCCTGCCTGCTTTGTCACGCCGAGAAGGATGCACAGTGGGTCGAGCTAAAATTGCAGGCGTGGTGACGCGGACATTTCTCGCGCTCTTGATCTTCACATCATTGTGCG